>JAVBTU010000137.1:0-5810 GCA_031556015.1 Thermoguttaceae bacterium | reverse complement strand
GGTCGGAATTTCGTACGGAACATCGCGCAGATGCTGGAAATTCTGCCGGTGCGCTCCGAGAAGCACGAGATTTCGCTCGGGATTCAATGCGATTTCGTACCCGTTGAAATTGTCGGCTCCGATCCCGCAGTCGGAAACTTTAATGATCAACCCGGCAACCCCGGACGACCGATCGGGAAAATTCAGTTCGACCGACGCCGTTCCTTCCCGCAGGTTGCGATACTCCGGATCGGCGAGTACGAGTTTCGGCCCTTGCCCCGGTTTGGCGAGTAGGGAGCCGTCTTTTTGCGGCAGCCAGATTCCGTCGTATTTATCAAACCGTTCAAACGGCGAATCGCCGACGACCGGCTCAAACGGCAAACGGAGGATTTTTTGCATTGTGGTTTCTTCGCCGGGAAGGACTCCGGCCAAACCGAACAAAACGACGACGATTCCCCAAAAACGGCAACTCATGGCAATATGATTTCTTCTTGTTGGGAGTCGCAACGTTCCCCCGATTTGCCCCGCGGGATAGGGACATTGCGTCTTTTCAGAATGTTCAATATAACGTACGATTGAAGAGATTGTCTATTGACAGGCCCTGAGAACCAGACTCTTCGGAGTACCTCGGAATGACAATGGCATACGTATCTCTTTCTGGAGGAGTCCTCACACCGCTTCCGGGTCGTCGCTTCTCTGGTATCCGGCAAGCTGAGTGTGATAGGCGCGGAGAATGTCTTCTTTTCGGAGCAAAAACAGGATTTCCCTTTTTTCCGGACCGGACGCGATCGGGATTTCCTCCGTGGAAAAACGCACCATGGTTTTCAGGGCGTTCAACAAATCGTCCTGCTGCGTCAAGACCATTTCCTGCCGCAGCGCCAAGTCGGCGGCGATCATGCGTTTGTAGGGGCCGTGGTTCTGGAAAGCACTGCGAACATCCCCGGCGAAAAGGAATCCGCGAGGAGAACCGTCTTCCTCCGCGACCGGAAAAATCGTCGCGGAACTCCCCGCGAGAAGTTGCATCAAATCCGTAAGCGGTGTGTTCGCCGGGATCACCAGCGGTTTAGGACGATGAAGCTTCAGGTCGCCGATGAGGATTCTCATCAGCAAATCGTTGGAAAAATCACCGAGATACACGGGCGACTCTTCTTTGCTGGTCAACTGCTCACGAAACATCGTCGTTCGCGGCGAATGTACGGCCAATTGAAGCAGATTGACGATCAAGATCGGAAATAAAAGCTCATACGAATGAATCATGTCACAAACCAACACGGTTGCCGTCAAAGGAATCTTGCCGACACTTCCGAGCATTGCCCCCATGCCGAGCAACATGAACACAGCGGGGTCCGGGGCAAGACCGGGCAAGCCGATTACGGAACAGATCGATTGGCCGAGCAACCCGAACGCATACCCGAACATTCCGCCGAGGAAAAGCGAAGGGGCGATCAATCCGCCGCTTCCGCCTGAGGAAATCGTGAAGGAAGTCGCCAGAATCTTGAAAAAGATAAGGCAAAGTAATACGTTGAGCGACAGCGAACCGTCGAAAACCGGTTGAAAATAACTGTAACCGCTCCCCCGGACCGGAGAAAGGAAAAGTGCGATACACCCGAGCAGCAGGCCGCCCAAGGCGGGCTTGAAAATCTCGGGAATTTCGATTCGCGAGAAAAAACGGTTGCGAATTTCATGGAGCAGCTTCACATAAAACCAACCGATCAGAATGCCCGCGACTGTAAACGGAAGGATCCACGGAACATCGGCGACGTGGAAAAACGTAAAATTTTCCGGCAACACGAGCGGCTGAAATTTCGGAGAAAACAGTTCGCCGGTCGCGTAACCGACCAGTGATGCAATGATGCAAGGAAAAAGAATGGGAAATTCAAATGCGGTGGAGCAATAGAGAATTTCCGCCGCGAAAAGCGCTCCTCCGAAAGGAGATTGAAACAGGGCCCCGATCGCGCCGGCCGCACCGGCCATCAGGAGGGCTCGACGTTCCAGGGCGTTGATCTTGAGATTGCGAGCGAGCAACGAACCGATTCCACCGCCGATCATCGCCGACGGTCCGCCGGTCCCCGCGGAACCGCCGGATCCGATCGTCGCGATCGTCGCAAGAATCTTCACCGAGACGGATCGAAAACGCATCATGCCGTTGCGGTGGTGGTAAGATTTCACCAGGTATTCGATCCCTTCCCCCTCCGCTTCGGGAGCGAAACTCCAGACGAGCAGCCCGCAAATCAAGCCGCCGATCGCCGGAATGAGCAGAATGATCACGCCGTATCGGGGAAACTCGTAGAGCCCGAAAAAGGAATCCCGCTGCGACTGCGGAGCGATGAAGGGATTGGCGACGTGGTCGCCGGTCCGCGAGCGGATTTCTTCGCCCGGGACCGTTTCGTCGTTTTTTTCGAGCGGCGAAACCCATTGAATTCCGGCATAGGCGTAAACGCCGACCATTTGTTCTTCCACGAACTGAACGGCATACGTCAGGAAAACGGCCACCAATCCTGAAACAACACCGACCAAGGCACTACAGACGATCAACCGTCCGGTGGAACCGAAATCGAACTTTTCAGACAGTTTCGCGGTAAACAACGGCGTCGAATTAGTGGGAGTGTGAAGTAATAAGTGATAGACCACACAATTATCACCTATCACTTATCCCCTGTTTTACCTTCCTCCTTTGAAGAAGTTTTTTAAGAGATTCGCGGCGGCGTCCCGGGAGGAGGCCGTTTTCTTGACTCCGAACTTGGAGGAATCGCCGTCTTTGGTCGTCTGCTCCGCGACATCCGCTTCCGGAACCGGATCGTTCTCCGGGACGAATACTTCGACGGTCGACGGTCTGGGGACGCTTACCGGTTTCGTTTCCTGGTCGTCCTGGCTCGGATCGCTGCTTCCCAAAAGCCAGTCCTCAACGCTCAACCCTGTGGCTTCTTCCTTTTCTTGCGGCGGTTCGACGACGACTTCGCGAACGACGGGAGCTTCTTTAGGAGGAGCGACCTGAATCGGCGGTTGCTCTTCGATCTGTTTGGCTTGTTCGACTTCTCTTTTTGCCTGCTCCTCTTTGATTTCGACGGTCCTTACGACGGCAGCCTCGACCGAATCGACTTTCGATTTTTTAGGGATTTTCGTACCGATGGAAAGATTGACGACGAATTCCAGCGGTCCGACGCTGAGTTTGTCGCCGTTTTTCAGTTCGTTTTCCAAGGTGACCCGTTCACCGTTGAGGTACACGCCGTTTTTACTGCCCAAGTCGCGAATCGCTACGTATCCATCCTCCGAAATAATGGCGCAATGGTAACGGCTGATCAATTCGCTTCGCGGCTTAAGATGACAATCGTCGGCGCGGCCGATCAGGAATTTTTCCCCCTGGATCGGAATGGCTTGACCCGCTTTACTTCCGCTTGCGACAACTAGTTGTACTTCCATAATCCACCGTGTTAGAAAAAGCCAAACACTCCGGCCAAAAGGAGGACCGAAATGTTCCCAATAGGGCTGTTGGGGGACAATTTTAATGCCGTCCCCAAGCGTGTTTTGCACATCCTACCAATTTTCCGCCGTTTCGTCAAAGTGTTTCTTGAAATTTTTCAGAATTCCTGAAACGGTTCCATAGCCCCATGAAATTTAACCCCGGAAATGTCCATCAGAACCGCGTACGGAGCAAGCGGTACCGTGCTTAACCCGGAAAAAAAGTTGCAGCCCCACAAATACGGGGTAAGCACCGCAACTCTCAATCGCGGGGTTCGGTCAGGGCTTCGACGGCGGCCAAGCCGCTACGAACGGCGCCTTCCAGTGTCGCCGGCCAGTTCGTCAAAGTCCAGTCTCCGGCGAACGCCAGATTTGCAATCGTCGTTCGCTGGGACGGACGAAATCGGAAAACCTCCGGGGTCGGCGAAAAAATCGCATCAAAAACCGTCGTCGTTTTCGCGTGAAGAAGCTGCGCGCCTTCCGTGTCCAAACAGGTTTCAGGAAAAACCGCTCGCAGCTGGTCGAGGACTCTTTGGATCAAGACCTTGTTCCCTTTACTCGTCAACTCTTCTTCGGACAACAAACGGTGCGAGGCGCTAATGATGACTTGGTGGTAGAACCCTTTTTCCTGTTCTCCGACGGGTAGGTACGTCTGATCGCCGTAAAAAATCCATTGGCCCGGCCCGTCGAGAATCGCCGCTTGACGCTGCTGCTTCGGGAGGATCGGACGATCAAACCAAAGGTGAACCGCCGTGATCGAACCGAGTTCGTATCGATCCAACCCCAACGAATCCGCCAACGGGTCCAGTTGGGAACATTCCAATAATTTCCAGATGCGATATTCCGGAATCGCGAGGATATAAGCGTCAAACTTCCGCTGCGCTCCATTGCCGAGAACGAGCGATCGGATTCTCGCCGCTCCGTATTCGTTGATTGATGGTCCTACCTGATCGCAAATCAAACGCTCGACCCGGGAGTGAAAATGGATTTTGACGCCGAGTTGGTCCAGCTTTCTTTGGGTTTCCATCCCGTAAATTTCCCGTAAGGGGCATGTGGGGACGAAAACCGACATCGCGTCGCGGCCCGACATGAATCCTTGGGCCACGACTTTCACCGCGGCGAACAGACACACGCCGTCAACCGTATCTGAAAGGGCGCTGTAAATGAGCGGCGACCAAAAATGTTCGACTGATTCTTCCGAAGCCCCTTCGCGTCGCAGCCAACGACCGAACGTTTCCTGTTTGGAGAAGAAAAGCTTTCCCGGTCGAGCCAAAGTCGCCGACTCGTCGAACCCCGTGTAAAAGTGCGGCTGTTGAACAATCGCTTCGTCTTCCGGAATATCCCGTTGGAGCCGGATCATTTTTCGCAGCAGCAACCCGGTCGCCAAACGGTCGCGAAACGACAAAAAAGGATTTTTCAGGAACGCGGGGAGCAGTTGCCAACGGGGGGGCAAAAACGGAGATGCGCTCAAAACCCAGCGGCGATTACCGGAAGCCGCGAACGGAATCGAGTCGTTCTTTTCGAAAAGATCGGAAACGCCCAACCGTTGGTTCAGCGCCAAAAGCTCGCTGCAACAGCCGAGAAAAACGTGTTGGCCGTTGTCGATCCAACGTCGGGATTTCGAATCGAATTGGGACGCCGCCCGACCACCGAGAACGCGGCTCCATTCGAACAATTCCACGGCCCAACCTTGCCGGACGGCGGATTCCGCCGCGGCGATTCCGGCCAATCCGCCGCCGATGACCGCGAGGGTCGGCGGCGGGCGCTTCGAAAGCGAATCGATTGCGACGGGGCGGTCCTGGACTTCCTGCATGCGGGAAACGTGTACGATACTTAACATCCGTAGAGCCTGATCGATGCTCCGGCCCCAACCAAGCACATACTACCACAACTTCAAGGGAAAAACAGAGTCGGCCGGAAAATCGCCGTTTCACGTGTGAACGCAAACTGAGTGGGGCGTGAGTTGTCATTCTTGAGCGAAGTGTAATCACGAAGTGAAAACCTGCCCTGAGTAGTCGAAGGGGATCTGGTTCATCCCGGCAACACGCCTCGCAGAACGGGCGCGGTTTGAACCCGGATTCTTCGGAGGACAAGAATGACATGGCTCCAACTTTCCTCAAACTCTCAACTGAATGGGAGCGTTTGCGCTTGGAGCTGGTATTGAATGCGGAACTTAAAAAGACACTGTTATACTACAAACGGTTTGAAAATGCCCTTATTCACGCCGAGCAAATCGTTGTCATTCTGAACGAAGTGTACTCACGTAGTGAAGAATCTGGTGTATCCGGCCAACACGCACGGCATCACGGGCGCGGCTTGAAACCAGATTCTTCGGAGTACCTCAGAATGACATCGCTTTCGCCGAAACGGGG
>JAVBTU010000303.1:0-3567 GCA_031556015.1 Thermoguttaceae bacterium | reverse complement strand
GAGTTCCCCCACGGTCGACGTCGGTGCGATGCCGATCCTCCCGCTGGCGCAACCGATTCCGAACCCGAATGCATTGCCGAAGATCGAATTCACCGTCCGCTGGAAAGGCGAGGTTCCGACCGATTTCAATGTGGCGTCACTTTTCCCGAACACGGCATTCCAGACGGTTCGACCGGACAGCAATCTGGTCGCGAAAATCGCGGTTCGCAGCGCGGTCAACGTCGATCCGTCCGGTTTGCCGTCGGACGACGCGAAGAGTACCGACTCCGATCTCGGCTCGAACCAGTGGATCGCGGCGGACGATCCGGTCATCAAACAAACGGCGGAAGAGGCCGTCGGAGCGGCCGACACCCCGTGGAAGAAAGCCGTTGCGCTGGAGCGCTGGGTGTACGACAACGTCGGCGTTTCCGCCAAAGATTTCGGGACCGCCGTGGAAGTCGCGAAGAGCCGCAAAGGGGACGCGTCCGGCGTCGCGTTTCTTCTGGCGTCATTGGCTCGTTCGCAAAAGATTCCGACCCGGGTCGTCGCGGGCCTGGTCTACACGAAGCTCAACACGCCGGAGTCGGAAAAGAGCGGGGCGTTGACGTTCCACCTTTGGAATGAAATGCAGATCGATAATCATTGGATCCCGATGGACGGAACGCTCGGCCTCGGCGGCGCGAGCGCGGTCCGGATTCAAATCGCCGACTCGGACCTGGAAACGTCGTCGTTCGTAACGCTGGCGTCAAAAATTCTCCGGATCGCGGGAAATCTCGAAGTTGACACCGGCTCTTAGTCCCCTGGTTCTTCGAGCTTATCTCCGGCTTGTGCGCGGGTTGACGAATCAGGTCGATTATGGGATGATTCCGCGGTTGTGCCGTCTCGTTTATTTTTGCCTTTTACACGAATTTCACGTTGAAGCCGCTTCAGGCTTCAGGCCATATGGGGCGGTCAACGGCGTAAAGTCGCACCTCGTTTTGGTCGGCGGTCCTGCCGCCTTGTTTGATGAAAACGACATGAATTCCAGAGAAACTATATTGCAATCCGTTCGGGAATCGCTTGCCGACCTGAAACCCCGCCCCGAGATTCCTCCGGAGCCGGAGGTTTGGACGATTCGAAACGCCCCGCCCGAAGAACTGGCCGTGACTTTCAAATCGTCCTTGGAATCGGTTTTGGGCGAATTCGTCGCCTGTTCGAATCTCGCCGACGCAGCCCAAAAAATTTCCGCTCATTTAGGAGCAGTCGGCGCTCAAAGAATCGGCGTTCTCGATCGTCCGCTCGCGCGGCAAGTCGCGGAATCGCTGCAAACACCGCTGGAGAAAAATTTCGCGCCCGACACTCCGGATGAAGTCCGTTCCGACGTTCTCGCGACTTGGGATGCCGCGATCGTTTCGCCCGAATTTCTCCTCGCGGATACCGGGAGCTGCCTGTTCGACGCTCCGACGGCGTTTGACCGGCTACTTTGCTATATCACGCCGCTGTGTCTGATCGTCGCTTCCAAGACGATGCTTCGTGAACATTTACCGCACGTCTGGTCCGAATGGAAGGGACGCTTCGGGAGCGCCGAAACGATTCAAAAACAGCTCGACGCCCGAACGACCGGCGAGTTCCTGATCATGACCGGCCCGAGTCGAACGGCGGATATCGAAAAAGTCCTCATTCTCGGTGTGCATGGACCGCGAAGGGTGCTCGTGTATCTTCTCGAAGAATAGAAGAATCCATGTCGGACTCTTTCGACGAAATCGATCGGGCTTATCGGAAACGATTATGTGTGTTTCTTTCGAAATACACGCGTTGTTTCGCCGACGCCGAAGAGATCGCGCAGCAAACGCTCATCAAAGCCTTTCAGTCGCTCGACACGCTTCGGGACAAATCCAAACTTGGTCCTTGGCTTTACCAGATCGCGTATCGTTTGGTCTTGGATGAAACGCGTCGCAAAAAACCGGTTTCACTCGACGACCGGTCGGAATTCCTCGACTCCACCCCCAATCCCCACGCGATTGTCCAGCAGCGGGAAGAGCGGACGAACCTTTGGAACCGCATTCGGGAACTCCTGACGCCGGACGAATTTACGGCAACCTGGCTGCGACACGGGGAAGATTATCCGATCGAAGGAATCGCGTCGATCATGTCCCGTTCCCCCGGTTCGGTCCGGGTTCTGCTTTTTCGCGCTCGCAACAAAATGCGGGAAGGCTGCCGTGAATTTCTGGAAGCTCCGGCTGCCGAGTAAGCCGGGCCAATTCTCTCACTTCGCCGCAAAGGCGTCGTAGAAGACCGTGTTTTCCATCGGTTCCCGTTTGGTATGCATGGGGCTCGGTTGAGAATTTCCCGCCGGATACCCGAGCGGCAGCAGGGCGACCGGAACGTATTCGTTCGGCAGTTTGAACACGTTGCGGACTTTTTTCGGGTCGAAAAACCCGACCCAGGTCGAGCCGATTCCGAGCTCGAACGCTTGCAGCATCATCTGTGTCGTGACGATGCTCCCGTCGATCGTACCGCTGTCGTCGCCGTCGAAACTCCGTTTCCAGCTTTTCGTTTTGTCGTAACAGACGAGCAGGGCAACCGGAGCGTCGAAATGGTAAGCGGTACATTCTTTCAGCTTGGTTCGAGCTTCTTCGCTTTCAAGGACGAGAATCCGCTGCGGTTGGTAGTTGCACGCGGTCGGCGCAATCCTGCCCGCTTCAAGGATCAGGTCGAGTTTTTCCCTCTCGATCGGTTGATTGTTGAATTTTCGAACGGAATGCCTGCTTGCGGCCAAATCGTGAAAAGGGGTGATCGTTGTTGTCATTTTTTTGGGGTTCGTTATTTCGTTAGCCCCGGAGCCTGTCCCGGGCTTTTAACTGGAACCGTCAAGCGTAACATGCAATCCGCGTCTTCCGCAAGCCCCGCCCTGAAAAACATGAGCGAACAAAATTTTCCCCGTCTTTTCGATTGCTTTTTTCCATGAGATGCGGTAAAACACTCCGACCGATTGATTCGAGGCTTTTCCTCTTTCCTACACTGCTCAACGAGAACAAACAATGTCAGCACACCAACCCTCGACGTGGACCAAGACGATCGTCGCCTCCATGACCAGTTATATCGACGCCGGCTCCATCGTCGCCGGAGCCGCGGGATTGACTCTTTGGCAAGGATATCTTGGCATGTCGACCAATCAGGTTGGCCTGCTGAATGCTTGCAGCGCCAATGCGCTTTCCGCCGCTGTTGGAGCATTGATCGGTGGCCGGATTTGCGACCTGTTCGGCCGAAAGCTCGTATACACGTACGATCTCGTTTTCTATATTCTCGGAATGTTGGTGATTATTTTCAGCAGCAGCTACCCGATGCTCCTCGCAGGTTTTATCATCGTCGGACTTTCCGTCGGAGCGGACGTTGCGGCGTCGTGGACGCTGATCGCGGAAAACGCCCCTGCGGAAAATCGCGCGCGGCATTGCGGAACCGCGCAGTTGATGTGGGCGCTCGGCCCCGCGGTCGTTTTTTTTATATACGCCAAAAAATACATCAAAAAACAATAACCGGTGAATGATAAAGAGCTGAAAATCAATTACGATAAATTAAAATTACAGCAAATTCAGCAAAACACAATTA
>JAVBTU010000217.1:0-5905 GCA_031556015.1 Thermoguttaceae bacterium | reverse complement strand
GGTCGGCGACCATCCGTTTCTTCCCCTTTTCGAGAAGCTCCTTGTACTTATCGACGTTTTCACCCAGCGCGGTTCCCATTTCGACCACGGCTTGTAGCGCCCCGAGGTAGAAGCTGCCGCAATGTCCGTCGGGGCCGAAATAGTTGCTGTCGTACGTGTTGTGATGATCCTCCTCCAAAAGGCCCGTATGTCGCGGATCCCAGGTTTCGATCATGAAATTCAGGCTCAACGTGATTCGCGGCCAATATTTTCTGAGCCAATCCTCATCCCCGGCGATCTTCCATTCGCGGTACGCCTTGATGATTCCGCCGAGCTGTCCGTCGGAAGCGTCGAACGCGACGCCGCCGGGGAAGATCGGCAAATTCGCCCGAAACGCCTGTCGGCCCGATTCGTCGGTTCCGGCGAAGTATTCCGTATTCCGAAGCGACCGTTCCAGGGACGGGAACAAATGACAGATCGCCTGCGCATAGTTCCAGACGTGCGTACACGATCCGGCGCAGCAACCGCTTCCGTCGCTGCAACCTTCCCAGCACCAGAGCTTTCCGTTATGCTGCCGCAATACGGTCGGCGATTTCAGGATCGACAGGTTTGCCGCGACCGCTTCGAGAACTTCCGGCGGCAGCGTCGAATCGTAAAACGTATCGGTAAACACCCGGGTCCGTTTCTTCAGTTCGTCGTATTTTTGCGTCCAGAAATCGGCAGCTTCGTAAATCGTTTGATGTTGGCAGGCGTACCACGGGACGTATGTTCTCGGAGGCTTTCCGTCCGGACAACAGGCGCTTCCGGGTTCGCAACACGGCTCTTCCGCATCGTCCCCTTCGATCACAAGTGCGCTCAGGTCGACGTCGTCCTGTTGTTTTTCATTGAACTCGGCGACCCAGCTTCCGAAATCGGAACCTTCGAAGTCGGCGATGAGGACGAACCGACCGGGGTCGGAGGTGATTTCGTTTTCCTTGCCGGTTTTCAGCGCGGAAACCGGCTCGTCGCTCATGAGGAAATGGTCCGCGTTGATGTGCCCCCAACCGTCGGTTTGTTCGTCGACAAGTTTGATCACGGCTTCTTTCCCCGCGAATTCGGCGATGTCCCACGTCGTCCAGTTCAGGTATTCTTCGTTTTTCCCCGCCGCGGTTCGAACGACTTTTCCGTCGACGATCAGTTGAGCGGGACAGCTCGAACCGCCGCCGATGAGGAAATGGAGGAATTTTTTATTGAGCGTGATTTTCGGCGAGGTAAGCGTTCCCGTCCCGGCATCGCCGTTCGGATGGAACGTGTTGACCAGTTTTTTGCCGAGAAAGCCGCCAACCGGCTGCTGCCCTCTCGCAGTTCCGGCAAACGGTCCGACTTCAAAAGCCGGACCGCTTCCCACAGCGGGCGTTCCGACGGAAATGCCCGAAGTCGGAACATACCAGACCGTGCAGAGCCGAACGACCTGCGATTGGCCCGGCGCCAAATCGAGCGGAACGTTGATCGTTGCGCCCGGGGCGTTCGATTCGACCGGCGGGTTGTCGAGCATTCGTCCTTTCTGGACGTTGTCCCACGCGATCGTAAGCGGATCCCACCAACCGCCGCGGAACCAGCAGTGATCGACTTTCACATTCGGAATGCGACCGTTTTCGCCGCGAACGTAAAACGCGAAGCCGCCCGCTTTCGTCCGGTTTTCTCCGACTTGATCGAACAGAACGAAACCGTCCTCGATCGGACCGATCGAGCCGTTTCCACGCATGAAGTTGGACGTGTTGAACGTGAAGACCGCTTTTTGCGGCTTATCGGACGTGTTCGTCAACCGATACTCGATCGCGCCGACCGGATGACTCGACGAATCGGGATCGCCGGGGGTGAACGGGCTCCACCCGAGCAGTTCCGCTTCAAGCGGGAACGACTTGTCTTTCAGGGCGATCGTCGCGAACGGGAACCGAAACTGGAATGAGCAGTCCTTAAACCGGGGCAGTCCGTAGGTCGTACCGGGCGCACCGTTTCCGGAATTCGGACGACCGAAGTATTTCCATTCGGGAATCGGTCCTTCCAGAACCCGGGCGACGCTTTTGTCCTCGGATTCGCCGAGAACGCACACCGCGGCGAAGCAGGGCGGTTCTTTGAAAAAGTCCATTTCATTCCGCACGGAGACGTGGGAAATCGCGCCGGTTCCTTCCAGGCAGTACATTCCAGCCCCGATACCGCCGATCGGGAAAGCGATTCGATCGAGGTTCTTCTCCGTGTAAACGCCGTTAAAAGGATGATCCGCCCGAGCGTTGAGTACGAAGATCAAGCATACGATCAACACGGAAAAAACGGGAAGAAACAGTGGAAAAAGTCGGTTTCGTCTCATGTTCATTGGGGCTGAAGGAATGGTAGGAAGGCGAAGTCAGAGGTAAGGTTTCCGTGGAAAAGTAAGTAACAATCTTGTGAATGTCGTGTATTTATGTCATTCCGAGGTACTCCGAAGAATCTGGTTTCAATCCTTGTCCGCTTGGCAATGCGTGTTGGCAGGATACACCAGATTCTTCGCTTCGTGAGTACACTGCTCTCAGAATGACAAAAACTGGCTGCCTACTTTCCGGCGGCGTCTCGTACCCGATTGTAGCAAAACCGTTTATCCGCTACAAGCATGTCGTCATTGCGGGCAATCGAGGGAACCGTCTTTTGCCCCCCTTGTTTGTCTTTGAAAAATCACCTAAAATTTCCGTGATTATTGTCGTCGGAGAAGAATAAGAATACAAAAATTTTTTCACGAGGCCGTTGCGTCGTTTGTGTCGGATCTGTCCGTCGAAATTTATTTTCACGGCTTTCCGAGAGCTTTATCCGTTCGTTCCCTCTGCCCTTCCGCCCTTCAACCCCCGTTCTATGTCCCTATCAGACCCGTCCAGACTTCTCTTGGGAGTCGGCGATTATGGTGCGACGGTCGCCAACGGCGGCACGATTAAGACCATGGCCCTCGGGTCGTGTATCGCGCTGATGATTCTGGATCGGGGAACGCGCTGCGTTGGCATGGACCATATCGCCCTGCCGGAGTCGAGCGTCTCTCCGGACCGTGCCAAGCAACTCCCGGGCTACTTCGCGGATACGGGAATTCCCGCTCTGATGGAGCGCATGAAAAGAGTGGGAGGAAGCCTGTCCAAACCGTCCAACCTGATTGTGAAGATCGCCGGAGGCGCGAATGTCGCCGATCCGAACAACACGTTCAACATCGGCAAGCGAAACGTCCTTGCCGCGAAGAAAATCCTTTGGCAGTTCGGGCTTGGGCCCATGGCCGAAGACGTCGGCGGTTCCCACAGCCGAACCGTAACGCTCTACAAGGACACCGGCCGGATCGTTTTGTCGTGTCCCGGGCGTCCCGACTGGGAGCTTTGACGTTTTACATGGTATATTATGGTGGAAGGCCGTAGACGCGGAGTACCGGCTAAAAAGGCTTTTTGGAATCATTTTATCCCCCATTTCCGTTTCCGTGCGATGAAGAATATTGTGATAGCAGACGATTCCGCTTTGGCGCGAATGTTTATTCGCCGTTGCCTGGAAATCGCGGGGCTTGGCGATGCGAATTTTTACGAAGCGTCCGACGGCAATGAAGCGATTCAGAAAATGAAAGAGGTCGCCGCCGATCTGCTCGTGACCGATTTGACGATGCCGAACATGAACGGGATCGAACTGATGCGGCGTATTTCCGTCAGTCCGCGGCTGAGCGGGACGCCGGTTCTGGTCGTGACCAGTGCGGGAAACGAGGAGCAACGCAAAGAGCTTATGGAACTGGGCGTGACCCGTATCCTTTCCAAGCCGATCAGCCCGCCGATGCTCGTCGAAGCAATCAGCGCAATCGCCCAGAAAGCCGCGGAACCGCTCTCGTAATCGCGAAAAACACCATTTTCTCAGTAACCATGGATCATAAGAGTTTCGGTCAATTGTTGTTTAACGCGGTTCGGGAAACCTTGGAAACAATGGCGTTTGCCGAAGTCGTGCCCTGCTCGTTTCAGATCGGAGACGAGGAATTTTCCGGAGCGGAGTCGGATTTCGATTTGGCGGACGGGAGTACTTCCGGAGCCGGTTCGGACGTTCAACCGCCGATCCAGACCGATTTTACGAAAGCCGAGCAAAGCGACTGGGGCTCCGCGCCCGCTGCCGACGAAGATTCCTGGGGGGCCGCTCCCGCTGCCGACGACGCTTGGGGAAGTACCGCCGGTCCTTCGGATGATGCCGAAGGAACCGACGCTTGGGGGAGCACTCCTGCCCCGACCGCCGAATCGGGCGGCGACCCGTGGGGAAACGGCGGCGGAAACGTCGCGTCCGGCTTCCGTATGAAAGCGGGCGAAATCAACTTCAGTTCACTGGTCGATAATCAGGAAGACTGGGTTTGGTCCTGCATGCGGGTCAATTCGCCGGACATTCATTCCGTCTGGTTCGTCGTCTCGAAATCGCTTGCGATGGAACTGGCCAACAACATGTACGCCGGCGAAGGTCTTTCGCTCGACAGCCCGATCATTCGCGATCTGGTCGCCGAATTGACGAACGTACTCGGCGGGCGTCTGATGCTCCTGTTGGAGAAGATGGGGGGACAATTCACGCTCGCCGTTCCGGACATCGGGATCGGTCTGCCGACCATGCCCGACTCCGCGACGATGGAAACCGTCCTGTGCAAAGTCCTCGTCGACGGCGAGTATCCGGTCATGTCGTCGATCTGCTTCAATAAGAAGTAGGATCAACTGTACTTGTCTTTGAAATTCGTCGAATCGTATTTATTCGATTTGAAATGCGTTTCGACGTCTTTGGTCTGCCCCGATTCGGGAGCCGCCGATTGCGAGGCGCTCCGCCGTGCCCTTGTCGATTCGGTTTCCGGCCTGCCGACGCCGAAAAAATCGATGCTCATCGGGTAAGTCCAGATAATCCCTTCGCTCGCTTTCACGGCACAGACGATCGGAAACACGATCGCGCACACGAAGCAGGCCAACACAAGCGGTAATCCGATCCACAAAAAACACAGCGCCGCGCTGATCGTCATGTAAATCAACAAACTGATCCACCAGTTGAAGATAACGCGACCTTGCTTGTCGATCCAATTGCTTTTTTCGCGGCCGAGGAACCAAAGCAGGATCGGCGCAACAAGCCCGAAAGGTCCAAGGACGGCAACCAAAAATTGGGACAAGTGCATCACCATGCAGTACGTATTCTCGTCCCACCCGAGCGGCAGTTCACTTCCCGGAGGCTGAAAAACCTGCCGGAAGGAACTCCCCTCACTTTGCAGGATTTTGTTCTTTTCCCGCTGGAACTCTTCTTCGCTGAGAACGCCCCGTTCGCGGAGTTCCGCGATTTTGGCGAGATCGTCGTACTTTTTCATCGGATTCTCCCCAAAGAGCCGCATACGAAGTGAAACGGAGCTTGCGGACCTGTGAACGGTCCGCAAGTTGCGCTGCGCCCCACATACGGCTCCTTATTGTTGCTGCCGTACTATTGGTTTTTGTACCGGTTCGCGGCGTCTACGAGCGGTTTGTCGCCGCCGCGCTCCTTGAGGTCTTTTTCGTTCGCCAAGGCGATCACTTTATCAAGCGCTTCGTCGAAGAACTCCTTGTTCGGACGCCGCAGGAAATTATGGTGCGCCAATTCGACGACCGACTGCGCCGCATTGGTCTGGAGATTCGCGTCGCCGAGGTATTCCAAAGCGAACTTGGCGCTGTCGAGCGTTCGAATCGCCGGGAGCCGGTCCAGGATCAACGCTTTTTCCTCACGTCGCGTCGAGGAATCGTTCATGATCTCTTTCAGATTTTCCAAACGCTTTTCGGCGGAAATCGCGATTCCGATCTGGTCGTCCGGGAGCGTGATCACGCGGATATAACCGCGCAGGGCGCCGATACGGCTTCCGTCCGGTTCCCGTTCGCTTTTCGCGATTTCCAGCATTTTGTCCGCCGCTTCCGCGTTGGGC
>JAVBTU010000040.1:0-7240 GCA_031556015.1 Thermoguttaceae bacterium | reverse complement strand
GAGAGTTTCTCTCTGGTTGCCTTTCCAGGTCATGGAAAGGACTTTTTAAATTCAACTCCGATCCTCAATCGGCTGTTGTTTGGGGCTTCACATTTTCTATCGAAAATGTAAAGTCAGCTAGCAATCCACGTTGAAAAGATTTCTATCTCACTATACAAGCATCACTACCTAATTGTCAAATATCAGTGATCGATTCGCTTTCGACACGCTCACTTATTCGAGAGTGAACTTACGGTCAATCCGCTTCCTCAATCGCGAGAGGAGTAGTCTATTCGATCTTTTAAGATCGTCAAGCACCGGGTCGAAAAATTTCTTTTTTTCTCAGCACTCTTGTTTTCCTCCTCCCCTTTGCGTCCCCCGGTGATGTGCCGCGTTCCTCAAAGGTTCGCATAATGTATCACGGCGGCAAAAACCGACAATGGGGGTGCGAAGAATTTTTAGAGAATTCCCTGCCGCCTTTGGGATATCATACCGTACACTTGGCGGGTCGGGAAATTTTGGTAGGATTTCCGGGTATGTCTCCCCCTGAATTGACCCCGATGCTCAAACAATACTTCGAAGCGAAAGCGGCGTGCCCCGGTGCGCTGCTGCTGTTTCGGATGGGGGATTTCTACGAACTGTTCGACGAAGACGCGAAAACCGCCGCACAAGTCCTCGGATTGGCGCTCACGTCCCGCGACAAAGGAGCCAACGCGATGCCGATGGCCGGGTTTCCGCACCATCAGCTCGATTCGTACGTCGGCAAACTCATCTCCGCTGGATACCGCGCCGCCGTTTGCGAGCAGGTCGAAGATCCGAAGAAAGTCGCCGCCGGACAAATCGTCAAACGGGAAATCGTACGCGTCGTTACACCCGGCACGATCACCGAAGAAGCGCTGCTTGACCCGAAACAGTGCAACTACCTCGCCGCGATTCTGCCGCCGGAAGAAGACGGCGAAGGCGAGATCCTCGGCCTCGCCTGGATCGAGCTTTCAACCGGCGGCTTCTGGGCCGGAACGTTTCCGAAAAGCGAACTGTACGACCAGCTCGCGCGGATCGGGCCGACCGAATGTTTGATTCTCGAATCGGCGGACAATATCGTTCCGGAAACGCTTCGGGAACGGATCATGTTCACCAAACGTCCGGCGTGGGCGTTCGGGCTGCGGACCGCGAAAGACGCTTTGCTGCGTCAATTCAAAACGGCGACGCTCGAAGGGTTCGGATTCGCCGAAGACGCGTCCGACGATCCCGCGATCCGGGCCGCCGGAGCGATCCTCGATTACCTGACCGAAACGCAAAAAGGACAACTCGCCCAAGTCGATTCGTTGACCCCGTACCGAAGCGGCGGGCAACTGGAAATCGACGAAGCGTCGCGCCGCAGCCTGGAAATTACCGAAACGCTCCGCAACCGCCGCCGGGAAGGGTCGCTCCTGTACGTGCTCGATAAGTGCATGACGTCGATGGGGAGCCGGTTGCTCGGCGAATGGGTCGCCAATCCGCTGACCCGGCTCAAAGAGATCGTCGTGCGGCAGGACGCGATTTCCGAACTATTAAACAACGACGAAATTACCCGGGACCTCCGCGATCAACTCCGCCGGGTTGCCGATTTACAGCGGCTTTTGACCCGGGTGCTGCAAGGTCGGGCCGGCCCCCGCGATGTTGCGCAAATCGGTCGGACGCTTCGGAGTTTGCCGCTTTTCCGCGAAAAACTTGTCGGTTTGACGTCGATCCTTTTGAAATCGCTGCATGATTTCATCAATCCCTGCGAGGAACTGGCGGAACGGCTCGGTCGGGCTCTGGTCGAAGATTGCCCGATCAACAGCAAGGACGGGAATTTCATTCGCGCCGGATTCCACGAAGAACTGGACCACCTTCGCGATTTGCAGGCCGGCGGAAAACAATGGATCGCCGAATACCAGTACGAACAAGCCCAGCGAACCGGGATTTCGAGCTTGAAAATCAGCTATAACCGCGTGTTCGGGTACTACATTGAAATCTCGAACACACATGCCGACAAGGTTCCCGACGACTATTTTCGCAAACAGACGCTCAAAAACGCGGAGCGGTACATCACGCCGGAGCTGAAAGAGTACGAAGAAAAAGTCCTGACTGCCGGCGAGCGGGCCAATGAGTTGGAGTCGCAGATTTTCGACGAACTTCGTGATGCGATCGCGGAAATGAAGGTCCCGATTCAACGGACCGCACACGCCTTGTCGCATCTGGATGTTCTGGCCGCTTTGGCGACTTTGGCCCGGGATCGCAACTACTGCCGGCCCCGGATGGTCGAGGAGCCGATCCTGCTGATTTTCGACGGCAAGCATCCGGTTTTGGAGACGTCGGAGCAATCGGGAACGTTCGTCCCCAACGACGCACGGATCGACGCGACGCACGGCGTCATACAACTGATTACCGGCCCGAACATGGCGGGGAAAAGCACGTTTATCCGGCAGGTCGCGCTGCTGACGCTCATGGCGCAAATCGGCAGCTTCATCCCGGCCAAGGAAGCGACCATCGGGATCGCGGACCGGATTTTCGCCCGGGTCGGGGCGAGCGACGAAATTTCCCGGGGCCAAAGCACATTCATGGTCGAAATGACCGAAACGGCGAGGATCCTGAATATGGCGTCAAGGAATTCGCTTGTGATTCTCGACGAAATCGGGCGGGGAACGAGTACTTACGATGGGATTTCGCTGGCATGGGCGATCACGGAATATCTGCACGATTACGTCAAATGCCGAACGTTTTTCGCGACGCATTACCACGAACTGACCGACCTGGCGGACACGTTCGAGGGGATATCCAACCTGAACGTCGCGGTCCGTGAATGGAACGACGAGATCGCGTTTCTGCACAAAATCGTGCCGGGAGCCGCCGACAAGAGTTACGGAATTCACGTCGCCCGGCTCGCGGGGGTTCCGAAAGAGGTCGTCGTTCGCGCGCGGGAAATCCTCGCCGACCTGGAAAAAACACACGTCGACGCGACGACGCATCACCTGACGGATTTACCGACTGCGCTTGGCGTGACGGAACACCAACCGGAGACGTTCGTGAAACAGACTTCCGGCGGACAGGTTCAATTTTCGCTTTTCGGCCCGGAGGATCATCCTATCATCGAGGAAATCCGTCAAACCGACATGAACCAACTGACGCCGATCGACGCGTTGAAACTGCTGTCCGAATGGAAACAGCAACTGGATCACGACGCGAAAAAACATCGCCGCAAGAGAAGTTAGCCGCGG
This sequence comes from Thermoguttaceae bacterium, assembly GCA_031556015.1. Taxonomy (GTDB): domain Bacteria; phylum Planctomycetota; class Planctomycetia; order Pirellulales; family Thermoguttaceae; genus JAVBSX01. Next base: position 4,022 of record JAVBTU010000040.1, on the reverse strand, counting down.
AGCCTGCTCCGGGCAATCCTCCTATTTTCCGGGTTGTCTTATTTTCTGCATTCCGCTATAATCCCGCCGTGGAACAAAAAATCCTTAGGCCGAGGATTCAAATACTACCATTTAAGAAAGGAATCGAAAAATGGGACCGACTCTCCAAGCCGATCCACGGACGGACGAACTGCTTGCTCGGGAATTGTTGACCGCGATCAATCGAACCCGGGGCTTTTTCGCCGAAAATCAGAACGACGACGGATATTGGGTCGCCGAACTGGAAGGGGACGCCCTGTTGCAAAGCGAAACGATTCTGCTCCTTGCGTTTCTCGGAGAGGAAAACGGCAAACTCGCCAAATACTGCGCCAACGATCTTGTCGCGACGCAGCGTCCGGACGGCGGTTGGGGGATGTACCCGGATGCGAACGCCGACATTCACAACACGGTCAAAGCGTATTTCGCGTTGAAACTGACCGGACACGATCCGAGCGCCGAATACATGCAGCGGGCGCGGCGGAAAGTCATGGAACTCGGCGGAGCGGAAAAAATCAACAGTTTTACCCGATTTTACCTCGCGATTCTCGGCCAGATTCCGCATGATCAGTGCCCCGCCGTACCGCCGCAGATGATGTTTCTGCCGAAGTGGTTCCCGATCAACATTTTCGAGATGAGCGCCTGGTCGCGGACGATTTTCGTGCCGCTGTCGCTCGTGTCCGCGTTGCAGCCGGTTAGAGAAATTCCGTCGGAAAAAGGGATCCGCGAGCTGTTCACCCATGATCCGAAACGCTGGCCGCCGATCATCGCGCCCGGTCGCGCCGCCGCGAAATCGGTCTTTTCCTGGGACGGATTCTTCCGAACCGTCGACAAAATCATGTGGTTTTGTCGCAAAATCGGGTTCAAACCGCTGCACAAAGCCGGAATCGAAAAGGCGAAAACGTGGATGCTCGAACATTTCGAGGGGAGCGACGGCCCCGGCGCGATTTATCCGCCGATCATCTGGAGCTGGGTTGCCCTCAAAGCGCTCGGATACGCCGACGATTCGAAAGAAGTGCAATACTGCCGCAAACAGCTCGACGACCTCGTGATTTGGGAAGAAGAGCAAGAGCGGGCGCACGTCCAGCCGTGCAAGTCGCCGGTCTGGGACACGTCGCTCACGCTCAAAGCCCTGCTGCTCGGCGGACTCGACGAAAGTACGCCGATGGTCAAGCGAGGAGTCGATTGGATCCGTTCGCAGCAGCTTTCCCGCAAAGGGGATTGGTCCGCAAAAGTCAACGCCGAACCGGGCGGATGGTGCTTCGAGTTCAACAACGAGTTCTACCCCGACAACGACGACACGGCGATGGCGCTGATGGTTTTAAAATTAGCGGACCGAGGGCAGAGGGCAGAGGACAGGGACGGAAAGGAAGAATTACGAAATAAGAATTATGAATCGCAGAAGAATGAAAATCAGGTTTCTCCGAATCCTGAAGAAAAAAATCCTGTTCTCTGCCCTCTGTCCTCTGTCCTCTCCAAAGGCCTTAACTGGCTTTTCGCGATGCAAAACGACGACGGCGGTTGGGCCGCGTTCGACAAGAATAATAACCAGGAACTATTGTGCCGAGTCCCGTTTGCCGATCACAACGCGATGATCGATCCGAGTACGCCCGATTTGACCGGTCGGGTCCTCGAATCGCTCGGCCGGCTCGGACACAAAGTCGGTCAGGTCGCCGCGATCGACCATTGTGTCGCCTACATGAAAAAAGTGCAAAAGCCGGATGGAAGTTGGTTCGGCCGTTGGGGTGTCAACTACATTTACGGAACCTGGCAGGCTTTAACCGGCTTAACGGCGGTCGGGGTTGCGGCGGACGATCCGGCGATCGTTGCGGGTAAGAACTGGCTCCTCGCGCACCAGCAGCCGAGCGGCGGTTGGGGGGAGTCGCCGAATTCGTACATCGACCCGAAACTTCGCGGGCAGGGCAAGGAAACGGCGTCGCAGACGGCGTGGGCGGTCATGGGACTGCTCGCGGCGGGCCTGCACGACCATCCGGCGACGCAGCGCGGCATCCGGTTCCTGCTCGACCGGCAGGAATCGGACGGAACCTGGCTGGAGTCGGAGTTCACCGGGACAGGCTTCCCGCTCGTCTTTTATTTGCGGTATCACTATTATCGAATCTATTTCCCGCTCATGGCGTTATCGCTTTACGCCCAAAAAGCGAACGTCGCGAATCTCGGCGTCCTCGCCGCGGAGTTGCCGATACGGAATGTGATTTCGATCCGGGAAAAAGTCGACACACCGGCCGAGGTCCTTCAAAAGAATAATACGGCGAATCCGGAACCGAAAGCGTACATCCTGCGTTTTGACGCCCCGCATGAAACCCGTCCCGTTCCGGCACCGGTGTTGCGATTGTTCTGCGGCTGACCGCTTGTACCGCGTTTGTCGGAAAAAACTGACGCCAAAGGACGCCCGTCACGGTTTTCATTGCGGCTGAGGGTTGCCGGTTTGGGAAGGCCCTGCGATCCGTCGCCGTCGTATTGCGGATCACCCGCCGAGCATCGCTTCGGCGGCGACGAGGAACTGCTCTTCTTTGGCCGTCACCAATCCGTCGGAGCAGATGCACGCGCGAAACGCTTGTAAGCACCGCTTTCGGATCGGTGGGGCGGACAGGCGGATTCGTTTGAACGCTTCGTCCAAAGCGCGAAACGAACATTCGGCAACCGGAACAATTTCGCCGGTCAGGTTGAGTGTTTTCATCCCGTCGAAAAACGCGGTTTCGGCGTCCCGGAGCGTCGTGTGCCCGGAATACGCCAGATACGACAACGCCGCCTGGAGCGGCTCGCGAATCGCCGCGGTTCCCGTGTAAACGATTTTTCGCTTCGGGATCTCCGCGAATTTGTACCGCACGTCGAGGTGATACCGCACGATCGCGGCAAGCGTGTACCGGTACAAATCGACTTTGCCGAGCTCCCCGCAAAAAAACGCGATCGCGTCCCGAAAAACACGGTATTGGTCGCCCGAAAGATTTTCCAATCGTGACGCCGCAAGTTCCAGGATACGGCAACGTAAACGGATCAGCGAAGCGAGCGGCTCGTTCTTTTTGAAAAACGGTCCGACATAATCCGCGGTCCCTTCGAACGCGGCTCGTATTTCCGCCGTCAGTTTCGAAGCGACGGCTTCCCGTTGCGCCGCCCTTTTCGCCGGATCGCCGCTGCACAGCAGTCCGAGCATCAGCCCGGCGGTTCCGCCCGGAGTGAGCAGGAAATCGACGAGCTTCAGCGGAACCGCGTCCAGCGGCGACTTTTCCGGTTCTTTCACCGGTTCGACCGGTTCTTCGAGTTGTGTTTCTTCCTCGACCGGTTCCGATCCGATCGGCGTGAACGGAGTCGTTTCGCCGTACCGTTGGCGCGCCAAAAATCGCCCGGCCCGCGGATTGGTCGCCGCGAGGAGTTCGTCGATGTACGCCGTGGTCGGAATCGGAACCTTCGCTTCCGCTTCGGCGCCGAGAAGTTTGAGCCGTTTCAAACTCGGCGGAAATTTCCCGTCGAAATTCGGATCGATCCGCCGAATACGTTTGAGCGGACTCGGATGCGAACTGAGCAGGGGAAACTCCCAGGTGTATTTGTCGTAGATTCTCGCGATGAACAGGTGCGACGCTTCCAAAGCGTGGGCGCTGTACACCAACGATCCGACCCGGGGACACCCGATTTTACGCAACGCGTTTTTGAGACCACGCGGATTCCGCGTAAATTGAACAGCCGCCGCGTCGGCAAGGTATTCCCGCTGCCGCGAAATCGCCGACTTGATCATCGACCCGATCAACCAGCCGAAAAAGCCGAGAATCATCAGGGATATTGCGATCGTCAGATAAAAGACTCCCGTGAACCAACCCGCCGGCAACAGGAAAAACACTCCGGCGCTGCGAAATTCCAAGGTTTCCTCGTCCGATAAAGCCGATTCGGGCGGTGATATCAATCCGATGCCGAGTTGTGTCACCATTCCGAGTCCGAATAACACGCCGATCATACGCATGTTCAGTTTCATGTCGCCGTTGAGAATGTGCGAA
>JAVBTU010000245.1:0-10552 GCA_031556015.1 Thermoguttaceae bacterium | reverse complement strand
CTTGTATTGCCTATCCTGCTTTCAAACTCCGCGTCTTTGCGTCTCCGCGCGCTTTTATCAAGACTTTGCAGTTCTCTTGCCTCAACACACCGCGCAAAGCAAGCAAGAGGAGCGATTTGTCCCACTTCAGTTCCGGGGGCTAACGGCGTCGGGTGCCAGCGCGGCTCGCACCTCGTTTTGGCCGGCGGCCCTGCCGCCCCGTGGAACTTGGGATAGAAACTCTTTCGAAACGGAGTTCGTGGAATTCTTGCGAAAAGCCGAGACCGTGGTAAAATTAAGAGTGAGTATCGTTTCTCACCCAACCAACGGATTATACAATGACTTCAATCGCAATTCTCGGGGCAACGGGTTACACGGCTTTGGAATTGATCAAGCTGCTTCTACGGCATCCCGGTGCGGAAATCGTCGCGTTGACGTCCCGGGACGAGAACCGGCCCGTTTGTGAGGTTCACCCGTCGCTGACCGGGCGTCTCGATTTGCCGCTGGAAAATCTGTCACCCAAGGAAATCGCAAGCCGAGCCGAATGCGTGTTCAGTTGCCTGCCGCACGCCGCAAGCGCGAAAATTTCCGCCGCGCTGCTCGAACACGGCTGTAAAGTGATCGATTTCAGCGCCGATTACCGGCTCGATTCCCCGGAAGTCTTCAAAAAATGGTACGCTGAAGACCATCCGGATCCGACGCGACTCAGCAAGGTCCCCTACGGACTTCCGGAATTGTTCCGCCCCCAGTTGGTCGACGCACCCCTGATCGCCAATCCCGGTTGCTATCCGACCTCAGCGATTCTCCCGGTCGTACCGTTGATCCAAAAGGGGGTGATCGAACCGACGGGAATCATTTTCGATTCCAAAAGCGGCGTTTCCGGCGGCGGACGCAAGCCGAAGCTGAATTTCCACTTCCCGGAATGCAACGAGAATTTTTCCGCATACGGCGTCGGAACGCACCGGCACTGGCCCGAGATTGAGCAGATTATTTCGCGTTCCACCGGAAAGGCGGCGAAAGTGATTTTCACACCGCATCTGGTTCCGATGGATCGGGGCATTTTGACAACGTCATACTGCGTCCCGACCGATCCGAGTATCACTCGGGAAGCCGTGGAGGCGGTCCTCCGGGAATTCTACGACAATGAACCGTTCGTCCAAATCGTTAGTGCGCTGCCGGGAACGAAAGACGTTTCCGGTACGAACCGAACGCACATCGCGGCCCGGGTCGTCGAAGGACGTGTGATCCTGTTTTCCGTTCTCGACAACCTCGTCAAAGGCGCCTCCGGGGCCGCCGTCCAAAATTTCAACCTGATGTTCGGCTTTCCGGAAACGGTCGGGCTGTGTTGAGAGATATTCCCTTCCCGCAAACGGCAGGGCTTGTCCCGCTTTTCCGGTAAACCCGACCGAGCGGCACGAGGGTGTCTCTGTATTTTTTCTTTTTTACCTTTTTTCGGGAACTCTTTCGGTGTACAATAGATCGTAACGAACGAGGGATCGTGTCGGTCGGGTCAGATCAATGATGGATCATGATTAAAAAGGTAACCGTTTAACGCGTCGACGGTCTTACAGAGTCGTTCCCATGATCAGGAAATGCCGGACATTGAACATCGAAACCCTCGAATCCCGGGAGGTTCTTTCGGCCAATCCACTGCTTTCTCTCCCGCCGATCACGACTTCGGGATCCGTGGAGGCTATGGAGTACGCCGCGCCCCGCCCCGATTCCGTTCTCGGTCCGACCGCTGAAGAGCAGGAAATGCTCGAATTGATCAATCGGATGCGGACCGATCCTCAGGGGGAACTCAACCGTCTCATTAAGAGCTTCGCTCCTTACGAAGCGTGGGATCCGGAAGTCACCAAAGCGTTGATGACCTGGAATTATCCCAAGGCGTATCACTTGACCAGTGAATGGGCGGCTCTGTCCCCTTCGGCTCCATTGGCATGGAATTTCAGTCTTTACGTCGCCGCGACCAACCACTCGTTCCGTATGATCCAAGCGCAGGAGCAGTCGCATCAGCTCCCCGGCGAAGCGAATCTGTTGGATCGAATCAGGGAAGAAGGATACGACCCCTACGTCAAGCCGGACGACTTTGCCGCCGCTTCCGAAAATGTTTACGCTTACGGGCGGGCGGCACGGAGTGGTTTTTCCGATGCTTCGTTCACGCACGCCGCGTTCGCGATCGATTGGGGAGTCCCGTCCCATTCGCACCGCGATAATATCATGAATCCCGAGTTTTCCGAAGTCGGGATTTCCATGCTCCGAACCAGTAATGCCCAATCCAAAGTCGGCGACTGGGTCACGACCGTCGATTTCGCGTCCCCCGCTCTCTCGCAAACCGGAGACGGCGCCTACCTCCTCGGGGTCGTGTTCAGCGACTTGAACGCTTCCGGGTTTTACGAAGCTGGGGAAGGACTTTCCGACGATGTGGTCATTACGGTCACTCCCGACGATCCCAACGCGGAAGTTCTCGAATTCAACCCCTATCAGGCGGGCGGATACCAGATTTATCTGGAAAACGGATTCTACACCGTTTCGGTTTCAGGCTCCTCTTTTTCCGGAAAAATCACCAAACAAGTCGCGATTCAGGGACAAAATGTCAAAGTCGACTTCGCCGTGCAGGATGTCAGTAACATGCCGCCCGTATTGGATCTGAACGGACCGGGACATGAAGGAATCGACTTCCAGACGAGGTTTAACGAGAACGGATCGCCGTGTCCCCTCGTGTCTTCCTTGGCAACCCTGACCGATGAGGACAGCGTTTTCCTCACCTCCGCGGTGATCACCTTGGAAAATCGTCCGGATGGATTGAACGAGTTTCTCTCCGTCGACACGTCTCGCACCGGCTTAAAATCGACTTACGATGCGTCGACCGGGGTGATGCTGATCTTCGGCGATGCGACTCTGGAGGATTATCTCTCCGTTTTGAAAACGCTGGAATACGGAAACGCGAGTGAAAGGGCCGACTTGACCGATCGGGTCGTCAGTTTCCTCGTTTCCGACGGGGTCAACGAAAGCGAAGTTGCGTATTCCTACGTTTCCATCCGGCAGCAAACCCTCGAAACACTCACCGTTTCCGACGTCCAAATCGAAGAAGGGGATCAGGGAATGACCGAAATGGTCTTCCAGTTCCAACTTTCCGATATTCCGCGCTGCGACGTTTATGTCGAATACGAAATAGTCGACGGAACCGCGATCCTGGGAACGCATTATTTCGGCGACGGAAAAGGAACGGTCCATTTCGCCGGAGACCAATCGATCGCGTTTGTTCGACTGGAAGTGCCCGGCGATTACGCGCCCGGCAAGGACCTCGAATTCACGCTGAACATTACGGGAATCTACGGAGCGCAGTGTCCCAAAACGACCATCACCGGAACGATCTGGGACGACGACACGCCGGTCGAACTCGGCTCGACGACCAGTTGGTCGTCGGACGATCTGGATTGGACCGACGGCAGACGGCGCCTGTATTCGTTCACTCCGTCGAAATCGGGCACGGTCTACTGGGAGGCGATCCTGGCCGAAGGGAGCATCAACGATTTGACGATGCAGCTCTACAAGACGAACCACGAAGGAGAGCCGCTTGCCGAAGCGATCGATTTCAAGGGACGCGGGCGCATCGCCTGGGAAGTGGAGAAAGGAGAAACGTATGTCCTGCTGGTCAAAGGGGACGTCGTCCTCGAATCCCTGAAAATGGTCCAGTCGCCGCTGGTGATCGACGTGGAGAAAGGAAATCTGGAACTCGAACTCGACCCGACCCGTGAAGACGTCGTCCGAATCGATTACGAAAACGACATTCTTCAATACAACGGCATCGACCTCCCGATCCGTTTCGGCGATTACGACGGCTTCCGATTTCTCAACGTCGGACCGGACCACCTGCTGCAAATCGTCGTTCGCGGAGGCAATGACGACACCACGAAATACTTCGACATCGACTCGGACAATCCCTCGATCCCCGGCAGCGGTATCGATGCGAGCGGTTTTACCCGGTACGAATATTTCATCGACGACGACGCGACCGTCGTCCGAATGCACGGAACCGCCGGGGACGACCGGTTCGATTTCCGTAATTCCATCGCCGAACTGACGACGTCGACGAAGAAAATCATCACCGTCCGTCAGGGAAAAGTCTTCGAAATCTACGGCAACGGCGGTTATGATACCGCGATGATTCTCGACACCCGGTACGACGACACCGTTCGGTTCGAGAGCGGAAAGGCCGTTTTTCTCGGCGGCGGGGACACGCGGCTCAACGTTTCGGTCTACGATTTCAATCGCGTCGACGTCGATTCCGTTCACGGGGGGGAGGACACGGTTTACATCGTGAATTCCGATGACACCACCGTCTACCTCGACGAGCGGTTGAACCGCCGTATCGAATACGATCCGCGGCTTCTCCGCAGCGACGCCTACTGCACCTGGGGATTCGTCAACGCGAAAGTGATCCGCTCCGGCGAATCGGGCGGTCCCGTGTACCTTTGGGGAACTTACGACGCCGAACTCCGCGCGACGCCCGGCCGACTCGTTTCGACGACTCCGACCGGCGCTTACAAGCATACCGTGGACGGTTATGCCGACATCCGATGGAAGGGGGCCGGCAACCAGGACGGAATGCTGTCGATCTACTACGAAGGTGACGCCGCGACGGAATCGCCCGCCTGGTCCGAAGGAGGGGGGGAAGGAGTGCTTTACATTCCCAACCTCGGCGACGAGCGGCTGACGACCGTGACGCTCCCGACGTTCCTCGACATCGATTTTTATTTCAACGGCAAATCCAAGGATATTCGCTCGCTCCCGACTCCGCCCGCCGCCGACTTCGTGGAAACGGTTTACGCCGCAGCGGCAACGGAGGAGACGACGGTTGTTTCCCGATTCGTGGAACCTCTCTCGGTTTCCAACCGGCTGCGGGAATTTTCGTTCCAGCGGGGTTTCTGGTTCCCCGGCGAGGAAAACGACTGGCTTGACTTTTCCCTGGAGAGACTGTCTGTCGCCGATTTGGCGCTGCTTTACGAAGACTGGAAAAGCTGAATCGTGACACTATGACACCTCGCTTCTTCCGCGTCCGGCAACGGTGGGAAACCGCCTGCATCGAAGACATCGCCGTCGAAGTTCGCGAGCGGCTCGATTCGCTTTTCCGTTCGAATCCGCTCCCGCCGGGCAAGACCGTCGCGATTACGGCGGGAAGTCGCGGCATCAGAAATATCGATACGATTACGAAGGCGGTCGTCGATTTCTTTTCCGAACACGGCCTCAAACCGTTTCTCGTCCCCGCGATGGGATCGCACGGCGGCGCGACGGCCCGAGGCCAAGTGGAGCTTCTCGCTCAATATGGTATCACGGAAGAAGCGGTCGGCTGTCCGATTCGTTCGTCGATGGAGACCGTGATTCTGGGAAAGTACGAAGCGGGCCCTGCGATGGACGTACCGGTTCATTTCGATCGACATGCCGCGGAAGCGGATTACGTTTTTCTCGTCAACCGAATCAAGCCGCACACCCGCTTCACCGGAGCGATCGAAAGCGGCTTGTCGAAAATGCTCGTGATCGGGCTTGGCAAGGAAACCGGCGCAAGTCTCTTTCACCGTGCCGTTTCCGCAAGCTCGTTCGATGAAACGATTCTGCGTGTGGCATCATTGATTCGCAAGAAGATCAACCTGCTCGGCGGGCTCGGGATCGTGGAAAACGCCCTGGATCAAACCGCGATCCTTCGCGCGACACCACCGTACGAAATCGAGAAGACGGACGAGGAACTTCTCGTCCTTGCACGTGAGAGAATGCCGCGACTGCCGTTCGAGGAAATCGACCTGCTTTTCATCGACCGGATCGGCAAGAACATCAGCGGAACCGGCATGGATTCCAACGTCGTCGGACGGAAATTCGACGACCACAAAGCGATGCCCGGCGAAAAGCCGGTCGTGCGATGCATCGCCGTTCGCGGGCTGACGCCGGAAACGGGAGGCAATGCCAACGGGATCGGCATGGCCGAATTCTGTCTCGGTTCCGTTTTGAAAGCGATGGACATACAGGAAACGCGAATCAACGCGATCGCCGCCAACCACGTGTCCGCAGCGATGATGCCGCTCGATTACGACACCGACGAGGACATTCTCGACGCCGCCCGGAGAACGCTCGGATTTGAATCGGCGGACGCGATGAAGATTCTCCGCATACGTGATACCTTGCACCTGGAAACGCTGCTCTGCTCCGAATCGCTCTTGTGCGAGGCGAAAGATCTGGCGTCACGAGGGGGGCTGGAAATTCTCGAGGACCCGCTGCCGGGCCGCTTCGACGTCGATCTGATGAATTTGCCCGAATGACCGGTACTGCCGGATCATGCGCTGCTCCTGCTCCGGCGATGGCTTGCCGAAAACACGCTCGATCAATTCCGGCGGCGCCCCGACAAGCGACAAAAGCGCCGTCTTGGCGTCAACGGCGTCGAATATTTCCCGCAGCCCGCGATCGGGCAGGTTTTTCAGGTCCTCGAATACGAAAACACGTTTGGGGGGTATAGGTTCTGCAACCGATTTATGCGTCGGTTTCTCCTCAAAAAGATGGCGTCGCGCTCCCGAATCGAGCGATTGCAGGATACGCCGAGCGATGTCATAACCGATGTTTTTCTTCGTCTTCCCGAAAATGTTATTCGCTCGTTCTTTCAAAACCGCTTCGATTTCCCCTAGAATTTCCTCATCGATTTCTTCCAGCTCGAACAGGATCGAAACGACGTCTTTTTGGGCTTGCGGTGTCAGTTGTTCCAGGATTTGTCCCGCCGTTTTCGGTGTCAACTGTGTCAAGAGTACGGCGACGATTCGCGGCGTCTCGAACAGCAGCAGTTCGCGAATCTGTTCCGGTTGAAGTTCGTGGAGAAATCCGAAGGCCCCCTCCCGGTCGCTGGAAACGAGATCCTCCGATGTTTCCTGTGATACCCTGCTCCGATTCGTTTCGGTGGTCAGGTAGTCGATTCCGCGTGTGAATGACTCCATCGTCTGTGGAATCGGATGATAGCTGCCGGAGTCAGTCGCTTCCCGATCGAACGTGTTCGCATCTCGACCCGCTTGCGCGACTTTCGTCGGTTGCCGTTGTTCGGTGGTGTTGATCGCATCGAGGAATTCCGCGACGGTACGGTTCAGCGTCTCTTTGGGCGTCCCTTTCAATCGAATCATTTCGACGCGAACCTTTGACGCCGTTTCCGGTTCGAGTTTCTTCAAAAGCGTCGCCGACGCCTCTTCCGGGAGCCCATTAAGGAAAAGAGCTGTTTTTTCAATACCGCGCATTTTTTTAATTACTAATTGCGAATTACTAATTATTAGATACAAGAATTCTGACTACTGACTACTGACTACAGACTACTGACTACTTGTTTTCTTCGTGAATTGTTCCGACCCATTGGCGGACGACGCTGGCGGCGGCGTCGACGTCTTCTTCGACGACATTCGCGGCGTCATCGACGATCGTGTTCTGGTGCCGCGCGAAAGCGTGCAGCGAGCGTGCGATTTCGATTTGATCCTCGATTTCCGGATCGAGTTCCACTTGTTCTTCCGGCGGAAGTTTCGCGAGCCGTTCCGCTTCTTCCAGTGAAAGGAGGCCGATATGGCTCTGTCGTTGCGCGATTTTATGCGCGACCCGGGCGGCTTCGGTGATTTTCGTCCGGTCCAGCGCGTCCAGGAGGATTTCCGTTTTGCGATGAATCGGCTGGTCGGCTTCTTTCTGCTTTTCTTCCTCGATCAGCCGCTTTTTCGCGGTTTCGATCGACTTGCCGATATCGTACGGAGAAAGTTTTTTCGGGTATTCCGTGTCTTCGATGACGTCACGGCTTTCGACCTCGAAATATTTAAGCAGCTTTCGTTTATGGATCCGCCTTAGCGTGTCTTCACGTCTTTTGTTTTCCCCGATCCGTTCTTTCGCGAAATCGACTGCCGCTTGCAGGTCGATCGGCTTTTTCCCGACGATTTTTTCCTTGACCGCTTTACGTCGGATGATTTTGCGATTCTTTTCAACCCGCTCGAGCGAATCGAGCAGTTTGTACATTTCATCCGGCAACAACCCCGCCTGCTGCCCGATCTTCTCGGACAACTCCACCGGCGTCAGAGCGGGCGTATCCTTGGGGTTTTGCTTCTTTTTGCCGAACATTTATTAAAGGTGGAAGGGTGGAAAGGTTGAAGGGTAGAAGGGAAAGAAATTCCGCAACTTATGTTACACGTTTAGCTTATGCAATTTTTCATTTTTATTTGTCACCATCCTCCATCCTCCCCTTCCACCCTTCCACCTTACTCCTGAAACGCCACATTTCCGATCCACTGTCGCAGTACACGGGCGGCGGCGTCGGGGTTTTCCGTAACGAGGTCGGCGACTTCGCTTTGCAGGGAGATGATCGATTTGCTGAACGGTTCGAGCGACCGTTTGATACCTTCTTCCGCTTCCTGGGCGGCGATTTCCTCATCGGTCATCGGGACCTCTTCCATCGGGAGCTGGGCGGCCTCGTAAATGACGATCGGCTCCGGCTGTCGAACCCGCGTCATACTCCAGAGCACGCCCATGCCGACCAGCACCAGAGCGAGAAGCGAAAGCGTTTCCCAGTTGGTGCCAAGCCACGCCAAAATCATCTGGGCAAGCGTCGGCTTTTCGTCAACGGCGGGCTTGAAATCGTTATAAGGTTCGACTTTGACCATTTGCGTGGTGTCAGGAGCATCCAGCGGACGCAAGGTTTCCATCAGTTTCGCAACGGATTGCTCGATGCTCGTGAAAATTTCACTTCGAACCGCGGCAATGTCGGCTTCGGTCGGTTCCGCTATCTCTTCCCCCGGTTTCGCGTTACGCTCCATCCAGACTTTTTTGATGTAACTGATCGGCACACGTATCGATGCCGTGATCATCTTTGGCGTCAACCCGACGAAACGGCTTTGCCCCTCTGTTCCTTGAAGAGCACTGTTTCGTTCGGTTTCTTCGGTCGTTTCCTTGGTTCTTCCGCCTTGAATGATCTGAGCCTGTGCGTTCGGCACGGGTATTCCCAACTGTGGCACCACACCAGGTCTTCCGGCAATATCACGATCCGTTTTTTCAAGATCGGTCGTCCGTTCCCGGGTCGAGACCGCAGTCGGTTTACCGTGCGAAACATCGTGCTCGTTACGCCAGAGTGACTTGTCGAGTTCCACGGTCGTCTTGACGAGTAGTCCGGCGATGTCCGGGAAGAGTTCCCTGATTTTCTTTTCCCACTCGTCCTGGTATTGCCGTTGCGTATCATCGTAAGTTTTCGTACCACCGCGAGTTTTGTCGTCGGACCCTACAAAACTTCCACCCATGTTACCGTCGATGATCCTGATATCATCCAAATCGGTAATACCGAAAGCCGGCTTGACCTGTGCTGTGATATCGGAGATTTGTTCACTCGTAATCGTTTCCTGCTTGTGCGGCCATACGGTCACGGCGACGGAACTGACCTGTTTTTTATCGTAAAGATTTCGATCCCGCTCCGATCGAACTGTTGGTATCACGGAAGCGTCACGCACCCAGGAGTAGTTTCGCAGGACCGCGGCGACTTCGTTGGCTTTGGCGAACAGCATTTTATTGTCGATCATCTTCCCGGTTTCGTATGCGCCGAGACCGTTGATCGTCTGTTCGAGATATCCGCCGAGTCCGACCACGGCTTTCGCTTCCGCGATCGCCGCGACGTATTTCGTCGCATCCTTTTTCGGTACAAATAGCTTTCCCTCTTTCCAGTCGTAATCGGACAAACTCGCTTTGGCCAACGCGTTACCAATGGCCATCTGTTGGGAATTGTCGAAAGTGCGTGCCCCGTAAGCCGGGACGTACTTCCCTTCCGAAGCGGGGAGGCTGATGAATAAAAACCCAACACTGAGCAGGAGTCCCGCCAGAAGCAACGCGACGGTGATCCGATTGCCCGGCGTCATGCCGAGAAATAGGTCCTTCAGTTGGGCGTAGAAATTTTTGAGCGTATCCATATTCAGAAAATGAGAAATGAGAAATGAGAAATGAGTGCGGGAGGGATGCAATCATTTCTGAATTTATGTTTTTTTTCTCTTTTGTGCGAGGTTGGCTTTCAGCGTTTTGATTGACGAGATAAGAAGCTTTTTCAATTCCTGACAATCCTTGTCGATACTTGCGTGTTTATTCTCATCCATATAGTCCGTGTCTTTTAAGAGTAGCAACCAGTACTCTGTTTCATTGGCTTCCTTAAGTGCGACATTTAGTTTATGCACATAATCTGCATCGCTTTCCGCGTGTTCTGCCTCCCGAATCAAAGCTCCGACCGCCGTGCCGGAACGAAGTACTTGTTTGCTCAAGATGTATTCATTCTTACCCTGCAACCATTTCACGAGATTAACGACCCGCACTGCAAACGCATAACTCTTTTTCGCGAAATCCGAATTTCTCATTTTAGTTTTTGAATCACCCGGGGATTGCGGTGGAGTACCACCTTCATCCCCGGCTCATTTCTCATTTCTCATTTCTCATTTCAATCGCGGAGTACCGGCTAAATGGGGTTATACTCTGATGTTTTGTATTTCCTGGTACGCTCCGACGAGTTTGTTGCGGATTTGCATCATCATTTTGAACGCGA
>JAVBTU010000489.1:0-4500 GCA_031556015.1 Thermoguttaceae bacterium | reverse complement strand
TCTTATTTTACCGTCCCTTGCAGCGATTTGCCGCTCTGTGCAGTAGTTGCGGAAACTACCACGAATGCCGAAAAGAGGAACCGAACAAGGGCCGTTTTTCAAGGCTTTTTTACACATTTCACAAAAAGCGCTGCGTGTTTTGCTGCTTCTTGGTTTTTGACGTTCAACTTTGTTGCAACGGATTGCAACGGTAGGAAAAATTTCACTGGCTTGCCGCTTGTGCCGGTAATTTTTGCTCTCGTCTATCCTGTTCGCGCCGGAATCTTTGCCGTCGCTTGATCTTCGCCGTGTAGGCTAATAAAATGAACACAATCAATCCCCATAGGCCAAAAGTGATTCTTCCCCAAAATGAACGAACCGACACAGCTCACAGCCCCCGATCTTACCCCGGAACAATTTCGTGACGCCCTTGCCAAAGGACTCGGTCGGGCAATGCAATACGTTCGGGCGGCGCCACCGGAAACGGTGCGAAAAGACCTGCTGCATGCGTGTCTGAATTTCCTCGGCTACTCCGTTCAGGAAGAAGGAACACGCTCCGCATGGCATTTTCAAATGATCGAAATGACCGGCGAACCAGGGTTTTACCGTGATAAAATCCTTGACGCCTTGAAGCATGCCACACCTGACAAGAATAATCTTGACACGGTAACGTCACTACTTACTTTGGCTTACCAGTTCGCCATTCGTGGAGATCACGAAGCCGGTACTTCCGTGATTCGAAAATACCGAACTTGCTGTCCACAAGAGTACGATTACGACCTTTGGGGACATTTGGTTTTCGATCTCGAAGGACTTCGTGGTTTGGACCGTATGATGCATCAGTGGAGCGATAAACTCGATCGGCTCAGTCTTTCGTGGATCGAACAACCGGTCGAATGGGCTGAAGAAGAATATGGCGCCAATACGGTTAAGGAATACCTTGACGAAAAATCGCTCGAAAATGAATCTATTCGCCTTTACTGGGAAAGGGTGCTGGCGGTTCGCTCCGGCGAACTCAAAGAACCGGAATCGATACCCTTAACCTTCACTGATATTCTGGAGTACTTGAAAATCGTGTATCCAGAGCCGATTGTTTGGACCGACGAGTCTTTTCAAGAATTCGTACAGAGCCATGATGATTTCCGGGAATTGTGTTGGCAAGCCCACAAAATCAAAAGTTCAGAGGAATTGTATCAAGCTTTTGAAATGCTTCTGCGTGAACAAGACCCATGCCGCCAGGAACTGCTGCTGTCGTGCTTCTATTGGCCGAATTGCCGAATGCCGAGGTTCGAGCCTCAATTGCTTTCTCTGCTTGATTCACCGTTTGAATTCATTCGATGTAGCGCGGCAAGGTCCTTTTCGTACATGGATGATCCGCGCGTGCGAGCCAAAGGGCTGGAAATTCTGGCTGATGCCGCCAACCGTTCAGACTGGATCATTTCTCTCAAGCTGCTTGAAAACAGTTTTGCTGAGTGCGATTTTCCTCTTCTTGAATCGGCGATTCAATTGCCGATGAACAATCGGCGGAAACATAGCATTGGCTTGCGAATTGGTAATTTAGAAAACAATCTTCGATCGGATCAGATTTCTACGCTCCAGCTCTGGAAGTACGAAAATTCACCCTGTTCGAAGTGTCGTGAATTCGCCGTATCTGATTTGATCGAACATGACCTCGCCTCTCGATCGTTGCTCGAAGAATGTCTCGACGACGCGAACGAAGAAATACAAAAACTGGCCGAAACCGTATTGAAGGAAAACCGAGAACGATAAACGACGAGTCAGGAATATTTGGAAGATCACGGTTGCAGAGAACGGGAAATAAAAGCATCCTCCAATAAAGCGACGCTATTTCGGCCTTCTTTTACGAAGAACCTTTCAAACGGTATTTGAAGGAGTATACTTGGTCCTCAATGTAGCTTCTTGGCTGAAGTGTTCGATATTTGCGTTTCATCAAAATACCCTCGGAGGCGCCGAACATCGGAAGATAACGAGGCCGAAAATGATCGCGGTGAAAACAGCTGTTTGGAATTATGACTCAAACGATTTCGATTGCCGTCCAGATGTTGCAATTTCGTTATGGAAACAACTTCGTCCATTCGAAAGCTTTACGCTGGCCCGAATTGGATTTGATCGACTCGTCGTCGGTCCGCGTCGGCTCGATGATGGAATCCCGTGCGAAATCCTTGGTGAAAACCGGTTTTCCGAGATGTTTTTCCTCGATCTGTTCGATTGATCCGATTCGACTTTCGCAGCGGCAGCTTCCCAAAACGTCCGAGCACGGTCGAATCGAAATCGTTTTCGTGCCCAACGAACGTCAAGTCTTTTGGCAAAACCCGATTCCGGTGTTCCTTGATTATGTGCTTTGGCCTTCGCAGGATTTTTGGATCGTCGCGGTTCCGATTCTCGGTATCGAATTCCAACTGAAATCGCTTCCTGAATTGAAGGAAAAACTTGAAGAACACATTCGTAAAATTCTTTCCATTCGAGAAGGTCGTACACTCGGTTTGCAACGGCTCTTGGATTTTCGACAAATCCGTCGCGCCAAGCTGATTTCGTTGCCCGTCGCCGCGGAATTGCCGACGATGCCCGAGAACGTCAAGCGTGAACATGGGCACGCCATCGCCAACGAAACCGCAGAACAATGGGAAGAGCTTGGGATCACTTTTCACGAGCGTCTTTCCTCGCCCCATAATTTGCCGTCCGCTTTTGAAATGGAGCCGCTGCTGCAGCGACTGGACGACATACTCGCGGATGCGGAACCGAGCCCGATTCTACTTGTCGGCAACGGCGGCGTCGGCAAGACGGCACTTTGGCTTGAATATGTCAAGCGAGCCGTAGAAAATCGAACGAAATCGTCCGTCGGCAGGAAATTCGGTGAAACCGATGCGACACTTCTCGTTTCTTCATCGGTCGATCCCGATTCCTACGGTGGTGCGGATTGGCAAAGCCGCTGTGATCATTTAATCCGCCTTGCTTCGCGGGAATCGGTCGTCTTGCATTTCGGGAACCTTTGGGAGTTGACGCAAGTCGGCATGTGGGAGGGGCAATCCCGAAGCATCGCGGCTCAACTGATCCCCGCGGCGGCGGGCCGTTTTCCGTTTCTTTGCGAGTGTACGCCGCAACAATTGACCGTTCTCGAACACGAGCATCCGGGCCTGCTTTTTCCGTTCATTAAAATCGAACTGGACGAACCCGATGAGACAACTTCGTTGAGCATTTACAAACAGGTTGCCGAATCCGCGTATCCCGGCGTTTTCGAGGATGCGGCGCTTCGGCGAATCGATTCATTGCACAGACGTTATGCGACGTATTCTTCGATTCCCGGTCGCCCTTTGACGTTCCTCCGCACTTTGGCCCTTTCCGTCGCCGAACAAGGCGACAAGCCGACGACGATCACGGAAACCGACGTGGTCGCCGCGTTTTCCCGGGACACCGGTTTGCCGCTCATCCTGCTGGACGACGCGATTCCATTGGATGTCGACGCAACGCGGGACTGGTTCCGCAAGCGGATTATCGGACAAGACACCACGGGCGAACACGATGCTCCCGGGGCCGTTTCGCTGCTCGTCGAAACCCTTTTAACGTACAAAGCCCGGCTGTCGCGGCCGGATCGACCGATTGCTTCGCTGCTGCTGGTCGGTCCGACCGGCGTCGGCAAAACCGAAACCGCCAAAGCGCTCGCCGAATTCCTGTACGATGATCCCAAGCGAATGATTCGGATCGACATGAGCGAATACGCCGAATACGGGGCGGCGGAGCGGTTGATTCGCGGCAATCTGAGCGGAGAGGGGCTTTTGACGTTGAAAATTCGACAACAGCCGTTCTCCGTGGTGCTACTCGACGAATTTGAAAAAGCGCACGAAGAGGTGTTCGACCTGCTGCTCCAGGTGCTCGGCGAAGGACGGTTGACCGACGCCGCCGGTCGCGTTGCCGATTTTCGTAATTGCGTGATTCTCATGACCTCGAACCTCGGCGTCGAGCGGTTCGGTTTGCCCAAAGCGGGATTCGAGGTGTCGCCGACGTCGCGATCCCAAGGCGACGACACTCAGGATCGGGCGGTCGAGCATTTTACCGGCGAGGTGTCGCGGCTTCTCCGACCAGAAATGTTGAACCGGATCGACCGGATCGTTCCGTTCCGCCCTCTTTCGAAAGAGTCGCTCCGAAAGATTCTCGATCTGCAAATCGAAAAGCTCGATCGGCGGCATGGAATCTCGGGCCGACCTTTGACGTTGCGGATCGATGAAAATGTGTACGATTTCCTGGTCGAACAGAGTTACGATCCGCGTTTCGGCGCCAGACCGCTGAGACGGGTTCTGGAACAACAGCTCCTCGTTTCGTTGGCCGAAGCCCTGCAAAACCATTCGCCGGATACCCCGGTCGAGATTCACTGCACGCTTGCGGATTTTCCGGACGGAAAACGCATCCGTTCGGAAGCCGTCGCCGGGCGGAGCAACGTCGATTCGATAAAACGGAAAATGTCCCGACGTGAAAAACTCGACCGCATCGCATCGCTTCGGCGGA
>JAVBTU010000353.1:0-3404 GCA_031556015.1 Thermoguttaceae bacterium | reverse complement strand
CCAGCAGCAACTCCTCCGTGTCTTCCGGAAGCGGCAAGGTCTCGTTGTCGAATAAAGTCAGGGACATGGTAGAAAATCAGAGCGGGAAGCAAAATCAGAGCGGGAAGCGGAAGGGGGGGTTGTGGTAGCGAATTACAAATAACAAATAACAAATGAGAAATGAGAAATGAGAAATGAGAAATGACAAAAAAAATTCCCTGACTACTGACTACTGACTCCTTCTCCCACGCTCGCTTACGCTTCCCGCTCTGGGATAACTTTCCCTTCCTCGATATACGGTTGGAGTAAATCTTTCAAAGTCAAACGGGCACGGCACAGGAGCGATTTGACGGCCTGCGGGGTCAGGTTCATTGTTGTTGCGATTTCGGCATAACTCATTCCTTCGAATCGGTGGAGAAGCGTCGCGATTTTTTGGCGTTCGCCCAAAGCGTCGATCGCGTGTTTGACGACTTCGTTAAGCTCCATCTTGTCGATACGTCGGGCCGGGATCATACTGCTGCTCGCTTGGATCGCGTTTTCCATCTGGAATCGGCTTTCGTCGACGCCGGCCGGTTGATCGGAGAATCCGCCGAACTGGACTTCCGGACGGCGACTTCGTCCCCGCAGCGCGTTCAAAGCGACGTTGTTGGCGATCGTGAACAACCAGGTCGAGAACTTCGCTCCCGGAACATAGGTCGCCCTAGCTCGATAGACACGGAGAAAAACGTCCTGTGTTAAATCCTCGGCCAACTCCTGATTACCGACCAGATGCTTCAAAACGGACATAACCCGACCCTGAAAGCGCAACATCAACTGTTCGAAAGCGGTCGCGCTCCCCTCACGGACTTCGAGCATGAGCCGGACATCCGGGTCGCGCAGCGCGATCTCCTGCCCGGACGGGCTCAGATTCCAAGTGGTCGATATGGACAAAATCGTCGTTTCATGGAGGATAGGAATCTCAAACGCTCCATCTATTATAATTGAACCACGAAACTAAAAAAGGTTGCTCGGAAAAAAGGAAATTTCCCCGGCGACCGGGCATCCCGGGTTATGAAATCAATCGTCACATTTTCGCTCACCTTCCTCACCCTGATTGCGACCTCCCAGATGCTGCCGTTGACGTGGGACGAAGGGGAATCGATCGACCGCGCGAAAAAAATCTCGACGTGGTTTCAAGACGCCAAGCCGTTGTCGCGGGAAGCGATTCGCGAACATTGGATTTTCACGACGCAGATCGAAGGGCATCCGGCCGGGTATGGAATCGTAATAGCCGCCGGACACGCCGCGACAAAATCATTCCTGCCGCCGAAAACGGCGTATCGTTTCGGGCCGATGTTCCTTTTCGCCGTCGCGGCGGCTGCCGTATTTTGGCGAATGGAAAAGACGATCGGCACCCAACCCGCAGTCGCCGCAGTCGCCGCAATGCTGTTGCTTCCCCGACTTTTCGCGCATGTCCACATCGCCGCTTGCGACTCGACGCTCACCGCCTGCTGGTTGCTCGCCTGGGCTTTTTTCGATCTCAAGACGCTCCGCGGCACGACCATTTGGGGAATGATGCTCGGGCTGACCCTTTCCGCGAAGTTTACCGGATGGGTCGCGATTGTCCCGTTTTTTCTCTCCGTTTTCGTCTTAAAGGACGAAATTCCACTTTCGAAACGCCTACTTCGGTTCACTTGTGGTCTCGGTGTCGCATTGGTGACGTTTTTCGTGCTCAATCCGCCGCTCTGGTTGGAACCGATTTACGGATTCCTGCAATTTTTCACACTCAATGCGAATCGAAAGAGTTTCAATATTTCGACTCTCTTCCTTGGTCGGATGTACAATCTCGACCATCCGCTACCGTGGTACAACACGGTCGTTTGGACGGCGATCACGATTCCTCTCGGTTTTTTGATGTTGCTCCTTTACGGAATTGGAAATGCGCTCTATCGAGCAAAAGATTCTCGTCGACTGCAAACGGTGATGTTCGCTTCCCTGCACGCCTTGTCGTTGCTGGTTGTTCGGGCGATTCCAGGAACGCCGCCGCACGACGGTACTCGGTTATTCATTACGGCGTTTGCGTTTCTCGCGATTCTGATTGGAATCGGCGCAGAGGCGTTTGGAGCCGTCCGATTCCGTCGACTCCGTATAGGACTTTGCGCAGTCGTCCTGATTTACGGAATCGGACTCTTTAATCTCTACTGGTACGCTCCACAATGGTTGTCGTACTACAACGCCGCGATCGGGGGGTTATCCGGCGCGGCTCGAGCCGGAATGGAGCCGACGTACTATTGGGATTCGCTCGACCGGGATGTCGCCGATTGGCTCGCCGGGCACAACAAACCGGACGAACTTGTTCTTTTCAGTGCTTCCTCGACGAAAACGCTGTTCCTTCAAAAAGAGTGGGGGGAACTTCGTGCCGATTTTTATCGGAAAGACTTGAAAGATCGACAAGGAAAAAGAATTCGTTTTTACGTTATGCAACGGCGCCCAAGCGGCGAGTTTCCCGTCGACAAACGGCTTGTCAAACAGTCGAAGCCGGTATACGTCAAAGTGATTCGCTGCGGCGGCTGGGGCGTATGGAAATTGGACGACGTCCCGATTCTCGAAATCTATGAGTTCAAAGATTATCGCAAAGCGAGGCAAGTCGTACAGCGGAAATAGGGGACAGACGGCAGACGACAGACGACAAAGGTTTGGCATTCAACGCCGTTAAGTGATTTTCCCTTGGAGTGCGGGCGCCTCGCCCGCCAGTGGGAAGTCGGGGACCGTTTGCCGGGCTTACTTCCGCTTCGCGAGGGAGGCGAAAGACCAGGTGCGGGCGAGGCGTCCACACTCCCAAAAAATGCTTAACGGCGTTGTTTAACATTCATGAAGTATGGTTTTTCTGCTGTCTGCCGTCTGTCGTCTGCCCTGTTAGGCTAACATAAAGTTTTAACGTTGACAAACCACTAACTTCGCCGCAATCGTTACATTCGGATTGCAAGAGCGGCTGATTACGATCCGTATGATTGCTTTGTTGCGTTCGTACGGATTTTCTTTCTAAAGTCTCACCGTCGGAAACACCGATTCTACTCTTGCAAACGAATGCCATAATGAACCGACCGAAAGTGTTCCTTCGAATACAACGGAAAATTCTACAGGCATACGGGGCGAAGGATCGTCTCACAAGGGGCTTTGCTCTTTGGGATACGCTCGTCGGAAAACGACTCACAACCGAATTTCGATTCCGCTCGTGTGTTTTTGGCAGATTCGTTCTTTTTTGGAGTTTCCGAAAAATTTCCGAAAAAGAGTTGAAGTTTGGATTCGTCGGTTGGATAGCGTGGAGGAAAAACGACATATCGGCGGAGGGAACTGGAAACGACTTCCTTTCTTTCTTTTACGATATTTCCTAATTTTCGAGACGCAAGAACGCCGATGAAGGTTCTACGCAGGATTGGAGGGAC
>JAVBTU010000024.1:0-4441 GCA_031556015.1 Thermoguttaceae bacterium | reverse complement strand
TTCGGATCGTTCGTTTTGCGCTCGGTTGCGCTCGGTCGCGAAAAAAAACGAAAAATTATCGGCGACGGATCTCACGACCCGTCGCCGAAGTGTCTGCGAAGGATCAGCGGAGTTCGATTTTGATCACGCCGAGCCGACTTCCCTTGACAACGTAGGCGAATTGCAGTTCTTTCAAACGGCGGTTCAATTCGCAGATCGCGTTTCGAATACGACTTAATGTCGGAATACGGCTCCAGATGTGGTCGATGAGCTGATCACGGTCCGTTTGCCCTGTCGGTGTCGCGACAAGAAATCGCATGATTTCCAACGATTGTCCGAACAGGCTCGATTCAATCTTCGCAAACTCCCCTCGAAGCCGCTCCATGAAAGATTGCTTTTCGGACGGCGGGCCGAACTCCATGAGAATCGTCGTGTCCGTAAAAACGAATCGGACGGGGACTTCGGCTCCATTCCAGGGAGCAAGGTCGGCGGGGCTGATCCAAGCGATGATTTCTTTCGGTCTCATAAGGTTCTCCTCATAAAAAGAGTGAAGTGGGAAAACCTTCATTTTGATTTTCTGGAACGGATTGTGTCGGAGCAATTGGGAATAAATCGAAATCAGGAGATTCACACGGGTTTTATCCCGGTCAAACCGCCGGCGTCAACCGGCGTGCCACGGCGGCAAGACAACTCTCAGCCCCGACGGGGCGTAACGGAACCATCGGACCAAGTCACGACGCCCCGTTGGGGCTGAACGATTGCGCGAACAACTATCCCCCGGTTGCACCGGGGGTTACAGACATTGCGTCCATTCAGGACGTTATTCATCAGGGATTCATAACAAATCAATACCCCTTTTTCGCAAACGCTCCCTGTCGTTTTCACCTTAATGCGTTTTCGTTTTTCGGGGCCCCATTTTTTCGACGGGAATCGGCTGAAGCCCGTGTTTTTTGAGAAAGTCCGGGGTGCAAAGCTGTTTCATCGTGGCACCGGGGATTTTCAGTTCGACGTTGCCCTCCATTTTTTGAATACCTCCGTCGCTACGCCACGGTTTTTCGCTTTGAACATTGACGATCAAGTTGTGTGAAACCGTATTAACGTTTGCGTTTTCACGAATTCTCGCAAGGTTGGGATATTTTTTTCGGTAAATCTCGGAATTGATGTCGACCTCTTTGTAAATTTTGTTTTTCACGAAATCCCCATCCAATGCTTCGAGATATCGCTCTTCTCCCCACGGCGTAAAGCTGACGGCAAGAAAACAGTCGAGCATCACGTTATTCTCGACGACATTATCCTTCCCGCCGTGAATTTGCACCGCGCCGAACAGCACCGCTCCACAGTTTTCAAAAAGATTGCCGAAGATCGTGAAATCGCAAATGATGTCATCGAGCCGGATTCCCGCCGCCCCGCATTTCGTGCCGCCGATAATGTTTTTCCAGGAATTGTAACGAATGACGACGCCACGGTAGGACGGGTTGTACCATGTGTCGATGCCGCCCTGGTCGTCCGATTCGTTGACGACGTTTTCGATCACGTTGTACTCGATCAAAAAGTCATTTCCTTCAAGTCGCATGGCCGAAGAACCGGAATCCAGGAAATGATTGTTCGCGATACGGTGTCCGCATCCGGAAAGCGAAACGGCGGGCGTGTAGGTCGGCTTGAGTTTTGAAAATCCCTGTACGACGCAATCCTGCACAAAATGATTGCCGGGCGTCAAGGTTTTGCGGTCGCCGCCGGAAATCACCATTCCGCCCGCTCCCAACTGCGAAAGATTGCATTGAGAGACGCCGTTATGTTGACCGCCGTGGATTTCGATCCCGTTTTTCCCCATGTTTTTGATCGTGAGATGAGACAAAACGCAATCCGTCGAGTTTTCGACTTTGATCGCGCTGTCCCGTCCTTCTTCAAAACCCAGGTTCAAGACGACGACGTTTGAGGCGTCATGAATTTCGAGCATGAATGGGGCGTCAAAGCACGAAAACGATACGCCGTCGAAGCTACTGGTGTCAACGGTTTTCGACGGAATCCAAAAGAGCGTTTCCGTACCGCGATCAAGATACCACTCTCCTACGGCGTCCAGTTCGCAAAGAGCGTTGGCCGCGTAATATCGCAACTCATCGTGATACCCATAACCGTGATACGGCTTTTGCATCGTGATGATTTTATCGGCCGCGTCAATCGATTCGATCTTGCCGTAATCTTCCGCCCAATCCCAGAACCAATAACCGTGCAATCGCAAATCCGGTTCGTTCTTCCAGCGTTCGAGCTGTGCGACTTCGCCGACGAATTCAAAGAGGCCTTCTTTCGTGCCGTCTCCCGCCCAGCCGGTTTCGATTTTCGTTTTCCCGAGCGCTTTTCCGCTTTGGATGAAACCTTCGTTCGGTCCGCGGGCCAGTTGTTGACGAACACCATCGGCGAAAAGCTCCGGTCGTTGTCCAAGCGTTGTCGCATCGCCGTAATTTTTGATGCCAAGCGGTTTCAAATCGCATACCCAGATTGAATCGGCGACTTCCGGGCGGATTCGCGACTCGAACTTATCGTCGAAACGTCCTTTGAAAATGTCCGATTTCTTGGCGTCACTCCATTTCAACCATTTGGTCTTGTCGGTCGCGAGAGAAACACTTCCGGAAAAAACGGCTTGATCCGGATTTTTCTTGTCCAATGTCACCCCTGCGAAAAGCGTCGGTTTTTCCGGTGTCCCGGAGAATTCCTCGCCCAAAATGATTGGTGCCGTTAAAGGTTGCGATTTCAAAAAATCCTGGGAAATCATCACGGCGATATGTACACCGGGGTTTTCCTTACGAACGGCGCGAAATTTATCAAGTGTCGATTCAACGGAGGTGCAATAAATAAGACGCTCGTCACCGCTTTTGTTTTTGTCGGCGTATTGGGGTGGGACAACTACCAAACTCAAATCGGACGAATTGGTTTTCAAAAGAGAAATATCCGGTGCCTGGTTGTCGACCTGCCATTGGGCTGACGGTGTCGAATCGGCATCCGACGCGGTTAAGACAACCGTGTTTTCGAACAAAAATAGAGCGACCACGGAAACAAACGGTAAAAAAACACGACGATACAATGGGCAGGTGGTTTTATTGGACATGGTCTTTTGATTTTTCATTATTATTGTTGTTGACCAAAATTCTGACTAACAGTGATTTGTACCGGCCCATTATGCGGATTGGGCCTCTCGAACCCATGGGTTGGGGGTACCGGTTTCGTTACGATCAACACTAAAACTATCATGCGGTCATGTGAAGATCAACAGCCATATTTCTTAAAATTCGGATATATTCCGTCTTTTATTGATTTTTTGATGCTGGTCGTTTGTATAAGATGCATTTCTGCCGGCAAGAGAGGGCGATTCATCGTTCTTGCACTGCCACATCGCCTACGAAAATTCTTCGTACAATAATATACAGTCCGTTTTTCCATACGCCGAAATCGTGATCGCCCCCGGTGGTGGTGCCGGAACCGGTTCGACACCCGTACAAGGGCGAAGTTCGGCCTTGATCGCAACCGCTTACACTGTACAGTTGATTTTGAAATTTTCGCCTTGCGCGTTGTAAACGGAATCGAACCCGGCTTCGGCGAACATTCGTTTGCAGGCAAGGGTGTCACGTCCTCGTCCGCCGCCGGTGTTTTCCGTCGTATCGCGAGGATTGGCCCCGGCTTCCGCGTAGACTGAGTTCGCGCCGCTGATCAAACCCATCGCATTCGGCTCGTGTACGGCAATCGCTTCCAATGCCGGGTTGGAAATCATCGCCAACGTCGTGACCGCGACGATTTGGGCGAGTTGCAATTCGGAAATCATTCCCTTCTCCGCCAAAGGGCTGCCGGGAAAATTCACGCGTCTCATCGCCGCATGCTGAAAACATTCGTACTCCAAACCGAGAAAAATCCGGTCCGCCAGTTCGTCCACCGTGTGCTCCGGACCGACCGGTTCGCAACAATAATACCAGTCCAGCCCGGCGTCCTTGATCGCGCGGATCGTCTTTTTTCGGTTTTCCGGATCGAGTTTCGTATCGATTCCCTCTCCCAATCGCAAGACGTGGTACATTCCCGAAACTCCGGCGGCGGCAAACGCCCGTGCCGATTCCGGGGAGAAGTCGCCGATATTCAAAACGATATTCGTCGAAGCCGGGATTTTCCGACGGACCGCCTCAATCGTTCGGAGCAGACGCTTTTCGTCGAACGTGTGCATGACCATCAGGAACAAGGCGTAAAGATCGTTTTTCGCCGCGAATAATCGTGCCGATTCCAAAATCTCCGGCTCGCTCATTTCCGTTTTCGGGAACCGCGTATGAGTTTCCCCGAACACGCAGAAACGGCAATTGGCCGGGCAAGTGTGGATTCCGGTCGAAAACCGGGGAGAATTCCGGTCGCGGATTCCGGTTGAAAATCGGGGCTGGGTCAACCCGGTCGCGTGAATCGCAAGCTAACCTTGCGAGGCCTTTGAGCC
>JAVBTU010000268.1:0-6280 GCA_031556015.1 Thermoguttaceae bacterium | reverse complement strand
GTAAACGGCGAACTCCTCTTCAAGCGGAACGCCCATGGGAATGTGGCGAATTCCGACGGCGTCATCTTCCTGGGGGTTGGTGTACAGATTAAACATCAGCGACCCCGCCCCTTGGATAATGCCGCCGGTGAAGCCGCCTTGGTATCCGGTTTTCGTTGCCGCGAACGGATCCTGGAACAACACGAAGTATTTAAACTCGTCGGTCCGGACCGCGGACAGTTTGTCGTTCCAAAAATAAAAGACCGACTTGCGATTGGACTGTCCCTTGTTCGCAATGAGGAACGAAGCCTGGTCGATTCCGTCGATGAACGTCTTTTCCGGAATCAATTTCGCCAACTCGGCGCCCGGCTTTCCGGCCAGAGAAAGACAGGTCGGCAACAGGTCGGCCAACTCGAACAGTCCGTCCGACTTGCCGGGTTCGATGACGCCTTTCCAATAGGCGAACGTGGGAACCCTGACGCCGCCCTCCCAGGTCGAACCTTTCGCGCCCCGGAACGCGGTGCGGCCGTGCGGCGGAATCTCGGCCTCGGGCCCGTTGTCGGACGTGAAAATGATGAGCGTGTTCTCCAGTTGCCCGGTCTCCTGGAGCGTCTTGTACAGCGTGGCGAAAATATCGGTCATTTCCACCATCGTATCCGAATAACTCGTGCGAGCCGGGGAGCGACCGGCATAGCGTTCGTTTGGGTAGTTGTCAAAATGACACCCTCTCGTACAGTAATAAAGGAAGAACGGTTTTTCCGACTCGGACATTTGCTGGAGAAACTCGACTCCGTATTGCATCCACCGCTGGTCCAGATCTTCCATGTATTTCGGCGTGATGTCGGCGATCGTTTCCATCTTGCCGCCCCGGGCCGCGTGGACGTCTCCCTTGCTGAAAGGAAGATTCTTGATGTATTCGGTACGGGCCGGACTCAAAGCGACTTCGGGATTGAAATTCGGATCGCGCCATTCGGTATACATGTCCGAAACGGAACAAAAGCCGCGAAAATCGTCGAACCCGACATTCTGCGGTTGCGATTCCTCGTTTTCCCCCATGTGCCATTTGCCGATCGCCTGCGTCACGTAGCCCTGATCCCGCATCAATTGTGGGAGCGTCGTCGCGCCTTGGAGTCCGCCGGGCTGGCCGTACATCGGCGGGATGAGGATGCCGTGATGCACGGGATACTGGCCGGTCATGATCGTGGCACGGGTCGGCGAACTGCTCGGTTGCGAGTAAGCGGAAGTCAGGATCAGGCCTTGATGGGCGACGACGTCGATGTCCGGCGTCGGATTGCCGACGGAGATGCCGCCGCCGTTGAAACCGACGTCCATCCACCCGACGTCGTCCATCAGGAAGATCAGCACGTTCGGCTTTTTACCAGTACGTTTTTCCAGGTCGGCGAGTTTTTGCCGTGCCTCTTTCTCCTGATCCATGTGGACGATAACCGGCATCATATTGTCGGCGATCGTCGTCGTGGGGTGTGCGAGGTATTGATTGGGATGATCGTAGCCGGCGAAGCCGTCGCGTTTGGTCGGTTCGCGCGGCGTATCCCGGGGCTGTTGCGCCTCGACCGTGTCCGAGACAAAGGGAAAAGCGGCCGCGGCCACCGCCGACATCATGGCCTTGGAAAAAGTGGTTCGTTTCATTCGTTGGTCTCCTTGAATTGACTTGAGAGGAAAAAGACGAATCGCGTGTCGCAAGGAATTATTCGCTTCCCGCGATTCAAAGTCAAGTTTTTCAGGAGTTTTTCGTTGCGGTTTCCCGGATGAAAGACGTGGAATGAACCCGCCGCTAGCGGAGTTGCTCGATCATTTCCACGGTCGCCGCATCGACCGCGCGTTGCCAGTCGAGCCCCTCGTATCGCTTTTGCGTGTGGGCGAAGATGATGCCCCGGGAATTGTTCACGATCGCGCCGAGCCCGTCGTAATCGAACGCCGGCGCGACGTCCTTGGCCGAACCGCCCTGGGCTCCGAAACCGGGCACGAGAAACCAGACGTCGGGCATCAGTTCTCTCAACTCGGCAAGTTGTTCCGGCCAAGTCGCACCGACGACCGCTCCGATATTGCCGTACCGGTTTGATCCCTTGGTTTTCGAGGACGCCGTTTGCACATATTCGGCGACGTGTCGGTAAATCGTCTTGCCGTCGGCGGCGATCAAATCCTGAAGCATCGCGCCGCCGGGGTTCGACGTTTTGACGAGTACGAAAACGCCGGCGTCACGTTGGACGGCGGTTTCGAAAAACGGCGTCAAGCTGTCGTCGCCGAGGTACGGGCTGACCGTGATCGCGTCGCCGCCCCAAGCGCTTTTTTCGCCGAGCATTCCGTCGGCGTAAGCCGCGGCGGTCGATCCGATGTCGTTGCGTTTACCGTCGAGGATGACGAGCAGTCCTTTTTGCCGGGCATAACGGACGACCTGCTGCAATATGGCCATTCCTTCGGGGCCGTACTGTTCGAAAAACGCGACCTGTGGTTTCACGGCGGGAACCAGCGGGGCGACCACGTCGATCACCCCTTTGCAGAAGTCGAAAAACGAACCATTGCACGAAGGCGGCAGCGATTCCACGCGAGGATCCAAACCGACGAGGACCGCCGATTTTTTGGCCCGAACGGCGTTTTCAAGACGGGCGGAAAAGGAGACGGAGTTTGGAGCTTGGGGCATGGGAGGAGAGCGTTTTTTTATTCTTGGGCGGCGAATTTTTCCGGCAGCGTGTAGATCGTCGGTTCGGCTCCGGAGACGACGACGAGCCTATCCTGGTTTGGTGTCATTATGACCTGGTAAATGTGATTTCCCGGGTTTCTCGCATTGGACCACAGCGGCTCCTTCGTTACGATATCCCAGATTACGACCCGGTGATCGGTGTCGCCGGTTACCAGAAAACGGCCGTCCGAACTAAAGCAGACCGCGCGGACCGCGGGTCCGTATCCGCCGAAATTGTAGACCCGTTCGCCGCTTTGTACGTCATAGATGGAAATGTACATGTCTCTCCAAGTGGAAGCCGCGGCAAGTTTCGTT
Source organism: Thermoguttaceae bacterium (assembly GCA_031556015.1). Taxonomy (GTDB): domain Bacteria; phylum Planctomycetota; class Planctomycetia; order Pirellulales; family Thermoguttaceae; genus JAVBSX01. The sequence goes on along the minus strand of JAVBTU010000268.1, from coordinate 3,288 downwards.
CCGTCCGGACTGAAACGGATGCTGAATAGATCGCCCGTGACCGCGGAGGGGATCGAGCGCGTCGGTTTGGCGTCGTCCATCGTCCAGAAAAAGATGTTGCCTTCGTGACCTGCCGTGGCAAAAAAATCCCCGCCCGGATGGAAGACGATGTCGCGAACTTCCTCCGTATGTCCCTCCTCGAACTCCTTGATCATTTTTCCGGTCTCCGTGTCCCAAGCGAAGAGTCTTCCCGTATCGGACCCGGCGATTCCGAACTTTCCGTCTTTGTGAATCGCGATCTGCATCACGTTGCACTGTGGCATCGGGGAGAACTCCGCATGGCTTTCGAAGGTCCCCGCGTTCCAGACTTGGATTTTCGGCGTCATGCTGGTCGTGAACAGGAGCGGTAATTCCGGATGAAACGCGCCGTCCCGGACCGGTCCGTCCCCGGGCATTTCGCCGAGAAGTTTTTGCGTTGCAAGTTCGTAGAGCCGGGAGGCGCAATCGTTGATATTCGAACCGGTCAGCAAATAGACGCCGTCGTCGCTAAGTACGCCGCTTTCGGTCTGGTCCCGACAGCCGATGATTCTTGCCGGGAAATCCTCCTCCAACTGGAGGGCGACGATTTTATCTCTCCGCGGTTGCAACTGGTCCTGCGAGAAGAACTCGACTTTTTTCTCCTTGGGAAAGCGGACGATGTTCCCTTTCCAGCCGAAGGGGCGCGTCGGTCTTTGGGCATAACGATCGAAATCCTTTTGAGCGGCATCCCGCATTTTTTTCACGGCAACGGCTTCCTCGATCATTTCACGTTTCGTCAAGCTCTGAATCATCGGGTTCAGGGCGTCCAGTTGTTTACGAAACATCGTTTCCGTCGAGGTCTGCAATTCCTTTTCAATGTCCTGTTGGGTCGTATTACGATAGTTCACGACATTTTCCGGAACGTCCGTATTGTCTTCCTCTTCCCAAGGGGGCAGGGAGATTCCCATTTTCAAATCCGCCTGGATTTTTTTCACGGCTTCGTTCGTTTTTCGCACAGCAAGAACGCCGTCGAGATCTCCCGCTTCGATGAAGGTTTTCCGTTTCTCCGCCAACATTTCCAGTTGCCGGGCGAGCATCGCTTCGCAATCCTTGGCGTATTTCTTCTGGATCGCGTTGTGCGTTTCAAAACGCTGCTGTTCGATTTCGACGAGTTGATCGACCAGATCGGGTTCCTCTTCGGCGAAAAGTCGCGGGAGGACAAGAAGAACGAACAAACAAACGAACGTCGGGAACCGGGTTTTCATGGTAAAAAATCCTGTTAGCCCCGGGGCCGGCCCCGGCCTGGGGGGTGTGTTTCAAAAAACATAACAAGCCCGGGGCAGGCCCCGGGGCTAACTCATTCCTTGACCGCGAAGTCTTCCGGCAAATTATAGATCGTCGGGGCGAATCCGGCAACGACGAGGAGCGATTTCTGGTCCGGCGTGAACTGGACGCGATAAATGTGATTGCCCATGTTTCTCGCATCGGACCAGAGCGGTTCCTTGGTCGCGATGTCCCAGATCACGACCCGGAAATCGACGTCTCCGGTTACGAGAAACCGGCCGTCCGGACTGAAACCCGCCGAACGAATCGAATGGCCGTATCCGCCGAAATTGTTGACCTGTTCTCCGGAGGGTACGTCGTAAAGGAGCGCGTACCCTTCGCTCCACTTGGAGGTGATCGCCAATTTCGTACCGTCCGGACTGAAACGGGCGCAAAATAAATCCCCTTGCGCGGCGGCCTCGATTTTGCGGATCGGCGTACTGCTTTCCATCGACCAGAAGCAAAGAGCTCCATCGGCGCCGACGGTCGCGAACATTTTTCCGCCCGGATGAAACACGATGTCGCGGACCTCTTCGGCGTGCCCTTCCTCAAACTCCTTGACGACTTTTCCCGTATCCGTGTCCCAGGCGAAAACACGACCTTGATCCGATCCGGCGATCGCGTAAGCACCGTCTTTGTGAATCGCGATACGCATGACGTTGCAATGGGGCATCGGGGAAAATTCGGCGTGATTTTCAAACGTCGCGGCGTTGAACACGTGAATTTTCGGCGTCGTATCGGCGGAGATCAGAAGCGGCAAGGTCGGATGAAAAGCGACGTCCATCACGGGACCGTCGTTGGGCATTTCCCCGAGAAGTTTTTGTGTCGAAATTTCAAAAAGCCGGGCGGTACTGTCGTTGATATTCGAGCCGGTCATGTACCAGGTTCCGTCGAGGTTCATCGCCCCGGCTTCGGTCCAATCGCCACATCCTTCCAACCTCGCGACGGGGCCCGGCAGGCTTGATTGAATCGAATGCAACTTTTCTTCCCGTTGCTGTGCCAACGACGGGTCGAACAGTTCGATGTTCTTCTCCTTCGGGAATCGGAAGACGGTGTTTTTCCACCCGAACGGGCAGGTCGGTTTTTTCGCGTAATGATCGAAATCTTTTTGAACGCCGTCCCGAATCTCTTTGATCGCGACTGCTTCGTCGATCTTGTCCTGCTTCGTCGAATTCCGGATCAATATGGCCAGAGCCTCCAGTTCCTCGCGAAACATCCGCTCGGACGAGGTGCGCAACTCGCTTTCAATACCTTCCTGGGTCGTTTTTCGGTACGTCGTTATCGTTTCCGGAACACCGGTTCCCAAGGAATCGTCCCAGGGAGCCAGGGAAATTCCGACTTCCAAAATGATTTGCGATTCCTTGACCGCTTCGGTCATTTTGTCCACGGCGAGTACGGCTTCGAGATTTCCGGCGTCGATACACTCTTTCCGGCTTTCGGTCAGCATTTCAAGCTGTCTGACGAGCATCGCCTCGCAATTCCTGGCGTATTTGTCCTGGATTTCCTTTTCCTCCTGACTCCGCTCCTGCTCGATTTTGACGAGAGTGTCGATCAGATCCATCTCGCTTCCGAAAGCCTGAAAACAAAGAACGGAAAAGAAAAACGACGCAATAATCAACGTGGTTTTCATGTTCATCGGCGTAGGCAGGAAAGAGGAAAAACAAGAGGATCGGCTCACATCGCAACAAAACGCATCATTCGAATCAGAGCCGCGCACGAAGTAAGCGGTGTTCGAGTTGACCGCTTCGCAGCGTTTCAAAATGTGTGAACCACAATACCGCTTACCTCGTGCGCGGCTCCGATTCGACGTGTCGGCGAATCCACCGATACGGCCGAATTATTCGAGCGAAATCGCGCTGACCGGGCAGACGTCGACGCAAGCGCCGCAATCGCCGCAGGTATCCGGATCGATTTGCGCTTTATCATCTTTCATGGCAATCGCTTCGAGCGGGCAGGAAGCGACACATT
>JAVBTU010000131.1:0-2844 GCA_031556015.1 Thermoguttaceae bacterium | reverse complement strand
CGCTCACTGGTGTTCCTGACGGGTTAGAGGAGGACGCCGTAAATTTGGTTCCCTAAAAAAACGGAAACGTGCCCAAGTATATCACGGGAAAGCTGCGGAAAATAGTGAATCTCGCAAACATCCGATTCGTTTGTACCGATTCTGTTTTTTACGCAAGATGCAATAGGCGAAACAGGAAAAAATAACTAAAATTGCGCGGTCAAACCGGTTGGCACGGTTGCGGCAAGCTATTTTTAGTTAGCGACGGGGCCTGCCCCGTGCCGTTCTCGTTCGTTCGCCACATCCCATGAGTATCTTTCTCCTCATTCTGATCATTTTGCTGACTTTGACCAACATGGCGATGGGGCTTTTCCTTGCCGTGGAGCTGGGGTACGGTCCGCCGACGCTCAGGGACGCGCTAGCGCTGCTCGGATTTCACGATCTGGTCCGCTCCGTCAAGTCGGGGGTCTCAGGAGGAAACACCTCGGTGCGGGAACTGTTTCGCGGACTTGTCGGGAAAATTTTCAAAAAGAAGGAGACCGTCGCCGCATCTACCGAGGAGCAATCTCAAACGCCGGCCTTGAACGTCGAAGAGATGCTCAAAAGCGTGTCCGAAGCGAGCGTTTCCGATTTGCTCGACGACGAATCGGACGAGATCGAAATGGTCGCCCCGCTCCGGGAATTGTTCGACGACGACCTCGCGACGGTCCTAATGGACAAGGGGACCGAAGCGTGGCTCATGGGGGAAAAGCATGTCGAAACTTCGATCCTGAAACTCAACGTCGTGATGATGAAAAGCGGTGCGTTTGCCGCGGAGCTGGATCATCGGCTCCGGGTTGCCCGCGGCTGCGCCGATGCGACGTTGGCCAACAACAGCATGACGGAACTCCGGGACGACTGCACGAATTACCTGACGGCCCAGGCGGAAGTGACCGAGCAGATTCAAAAACGGATCGACGAGTTCGGCGAATTATCCTATCTCGCCGAAGAGATCGAATACGCGAACATGGAGCAGGCCGCGCAGATCGAAACGACGATCAGCAACATCGACCAGATGAACCCGGAAGAGTCCGAGGCGACCGTGCAAAAATTGCTCAAGGAACTCTCCAAACTCCGGATCGCACGACATCGGCTCCGGGATCAACAGGAAAAAGCGTTTTTGACCGTCGTACGCTACGAAGACCGAATGGACACGATCGTGCCGCAACTGTTCGTCGACGAAGCGACCGGATTGCGATGTCGGATCGGCTTGGAAGTGACGCTCTTGGACTGGTGGAAACAAAAGCGACAGGAAACGCGGCAAATTTGTTTCGCCCTGCTCGACCTGACCAAATTCGGCGAAATCAACGACGAGTACGGCATCAAAACCGGAGATAAAGTGATCAAATACCTCGGTCGCCAGATTGAAAACGAAATTACTTCCCAGGATTTGGCCGGCGTTTACTATGGAAACTGTTTTTTTATCGTGACCGTCAACAAAGGGCTCCGCAAAACGGTATCCGACGTGGAAAAGATCCGACAGGGGCTTGAACGCACGAATTTCACCTGCGATGAAGGAAACAACCACTTCTCGCTCGAAATCACGTCCGCGGTCACCGAAGCGCTTCCGAAGCACACCGATCAGGAGGTGATGAAACTCATGGAAAAATCGATTCTCCAGGCCAAAAAAGCAGGCCGGAATCATACGTATTTGCTGGATCAAAGCAAATTGACTCCGGAGTTGGAAAAAGTCGATTCCCCCAACCTCGGAATGGACTACATCACGGTCGACCTGGACACGATCGCCTAAAAAGAGCCGCACGTGAAGCGAAGCGAAACTTGCGGAACATCAATGCCCGGACCGGCAGTGCCGGCCGCCTTCCCGGCTCGATTGTCGTGAACGGGTACGAAAAAGGAAAGCGTCGTGATGCCGCGATCAACCGCATCTCGAAATTCAAAAACTACGGCGACAAACGCCGGTGGCCGATTTTTTAATCGTTGTTGATGGAACTCGGCCATCCCGACAGGCTTCTTCCGCGGCGAATCGCTTCTCAAATTCCATAATGGTACGCGGATAATTTTCCATACCCGCCCGATTAAAAAAAATCGGATGGCGTCAATTGAATAACCAGAATCGCCCTTGATAATACGTTTGTGCGGCTTATAATGGATGGTACTTCTGTCGATTGACCGTCCTCCTTGTCAAGCTCCATTGATTGATCCTGCCCGAATTCTCTGGTACGAAGCGGAACTCATTAGCCGCTATTTTCTGGATTATCTCCGTCGCGGCGACGTTTCGTCGCACCTCCGACGAATCGAGCCGGTCGGCGATTTCCGGCGCCTTTGCGAAACGATCGGGCAACTTGAGTTCCTGGTCGTTTGCGATTCTCCGGACCGACTCTTTGAGTTCCTCAGACGCTGCCCCGCCGTTGCCGAACCGGTTTCTCAAACGGACGAAACGCTGATCGTGAAGCTTGTTCAATCGATTCCGCCTCGAAGCGGATTTCACGCGCTCGTTCCCGATGCCGCGACGCCGCCGTTTCATGGGATTCGCATCCTTTTCCGAACCGTCGCCGAATCCGATTACGGTTGCGCACTTTGGCTAAACACCGGTTCCGAGGAGCATCTTCGACAGATGAAAAAACGGTTGGGAAAAGAGATTCCCGCGCGAGGATTTTCCGAAGAAGCCGATTTATTTCATTCGCTCGCTCTCCCATGGATTCCCCCGGAGTTGCGTGAGGGTCGCCGTGAAATCGAATGGGCTCAAAGCGATTCACTTCCCCGACTGATTACCGTCGAGGATTTGAGAGGGGACCTTCATTCCCACACCGACTGGACCGACGGACTGGACGACCCGAAAATCATGGTTCAGCAGGCGCAAAGGAA
>JAVBTU010000427.1:0-10443 GCA_031556015.1 Thermoguttaceae bacterium | reverse complement strand
CGTGTGGATGTTCGCAGCCGTGTTTCTCAGTCAATGGACGGTGACACAAAACACTCCGACGCTCCGAGCCCGGCGTTATAGGGTTTATTCGTTCTTCCTGGCCTGCCAGTATTTCCTGCCGTTCATCGGCGCAACAGGAATCGTCTCGGCGATCCTTCTTTCGTATTTCGACGATTGGGCATCGGGGCCGATTCCATTCCTTGTCACTTTCATACCGACAATGGGTGGCGGTTTGTTATTGATGCACTACATTCAACGTCGGGTAAAGGCGATCGTCGAGGACGATCTTGGTCTTTCGGAAAAACACGTTTCCTCTTACGGAAACCAACAGATCGAACGGCGACTTCGGCTTTCAGTGTGGACGAATTTATTTCTTTTGAACGGGCTCATGGTTACGGCGCTGATGCTCCAGATTTTCTATGACAAGTGGACATGGCTTTCGCTTCTCATCACGCTTGGTGTTACGATTCTCTTCAATCTGACACTATACGCTTATTCTCTTTTCGGAAAACATTTGCTTACGCTTTGCCGTTCGCCGGAAAGCATGACTGAATTTCCGCCGCTGATCGACAATGCCATTGAGGTCGCTCTCGCTTGGAGAGTGCAACCGTCCTTCGCAATCGAGCATCGAAAGGAGGCCGGAAAGCTCATTTGGTTTCGCTACTTGATTTGGGTCGGATTCGCCGGAACATTCATTTGGATGCTCAGCCTGCTCCATTGGCATCATCCGCTGGTGACCGGTTTATGCGTGCTCGGACTTGTCGCTGGTGTCTGCTTGTCGAATTATCTACAAAAACGGATCAAGGAAAGGAAAACGCTTCACCTCATCGGTGCCGTGTTGGGATTGTATCAGGCCGGTTTGGCTCTTGTCCTGCTGACACTCGAATGCGACGGCTTTTCGTTTCGGGAGTTTTGGCAAAGCACCGTGATCGTCAATCAGGACGATATGGTCCGATTGCCACTCTTTTTATTCGTGGTCATCAGCCTTGCGGCATCACTCGTCAACGTGGTTTTTTGGATACGATTGTGTTTCACGAAAGGGAAAGAAACCTGATCGGAATACGATGGGCGTCCCATCGGTGACGCCAACGCTAATCGCCCTAAACCGCTCTCGCTTTGCTCTTCTCACTCCAATAGCTCAAGGCGGCGATAACGCCATAGAACAATTGCATGGCAATCGCAAAGGACATCACCGTCGAGAAAATCGGCAACAACCACTTGGTCTCATTGAGTACTCCCCAAGCCATCCAAATATCGAATCCGGCAGTGAAGAAACATGCAAACGACCAACCGAGCGCTCGATAATTCGATTTTCCCGTTGCGAATTTCGCCAAGAGAAGAAAAACGAGTGTCGGAACGATCATCGCAGCGTAACCCGGCCAAGGATTCGGTTGAACGAAACCGATTTTGATCAAGACGAAAGAAGGCAGCAGGATCAACATCGCCGCGAACACGAGCTCCAAACGGCGACGTGTCGCCGATCCTTTTTCATCCCGCTGTATTTTCGACATCGCCAAGAAGGTATCGAGCAAATTTGACGAATTTTCCGAAGTGATCGGAAAATCGGAAACGAGCGGAGGATGGTCGGCAAGACCTTTTTCCGAAACCAGTTTCATCGCCTTTCGGTAAAACAGGACAAAAGGTATCACGATAAAACAGGCCAAGGCGAGCAAAACATACTTTATCCCCCAAGGAGCAGGACCACGCCCCAAATCGGCAATCGAATGAAGAATGGACTGGACAAATAGGGCGTAGTAAACATACATGATCACACCGAACATCACGAGTGATCCGGCGAAAAAGCAATGCAACGAGCGGTCGGAAAGCCAGGATTTTTCAATCGGGTACGTTCCCGGAGGAAGCAGCCCAAGGTCTTCTTTGACGGCATAGCACCACTTTCGGTGAAAGAAACTCGCGTTGACATAAGCGTGTAATGCACAAAGCCCGATAGTGAGAGCAAAACCGACTCCACGTCCCCACGGGGAGATTTTCGCGACTGGTACACTGGCAAGCACGAGAACGGCGGTAATGAAAAAACACATGACGATATTTCGCCAAAGATTGTTCAACAAGGTCAATCGCCGACTTTTCAAGCCCGGCGAATTACGAATGTTGTTCAGCGCCGTCCTGTAACCGTCCAATGTCCCGATGATGAAAACAAAGAGACTGACAATAACCACCCAAAAGAACGCCAGAAATCCGCCGATACCGATTCCCGAAACGCTTCCCTTGCCGACCGTACCTGTTCCGGCAGCGGTTGACGCCGCTCCGGCAAGCGTCGAGGCCGACCAAGCGGGCAAAGCGGCGACGACGGCCAGCGAGAAATTCGTACCGGGTCGGAGTTGTTCCAGAGCCGTTTCGACGCGGCGTTCGACCTCTTCCTTGAGAAAAGTCCGACCGCGAGCGATACGTTGCCGCACATTATCTTCGGTAATTTCCAGGGCGACTGCGATTTCCTGCACAGATCGACTCTGTCGGTAGTACATGATGAGCGGCTCGCGATACTGCTCTGGAATCTCTTGGAGCGTCGCCCAGAGCAACGCGGCCTGTTCGGCTTGGACGGCACCATCAGATGGTGTTGCCGGAATTTCCTCCAGCGGTAAATCGGTACGGCTTTGCCGTTCCGTTTGCGTCCGACGAATCCAGTTGTTTGCCAGATTCCGAGCGATGCCGCAAAGCCAAGCCGGAAGTTTCGCCGGGTCTTTCAGACTGTGCAGATTCTGCCAAGCGACGATAAATGCTTCTTGAGCCAGGTCTTCGCTTTGCTGAACATTCCCTGTCATGCTGTATGTCACCGACGAGACAAGGTTCTGATTTTGCCGGACGATCTCGCCGAACGCTTCCCGGTCTCCGCCGAGACTGGCCGTGTAAATATCGGTATCAACGCTCATCATACCTCCCCAGAGTGTTTCATTTTAAGGAACAAACCCTCTCCCTGAAAGTATGTGGTCGGAATTTGCAGAATTTGACAAAAATTTTTCAGATTCGTGTTCAAAACTTTTTTGAGGTTCCGCTACAAGACGACCACTGACTTTCGACCGTCGCCCCACTGCACTACGTCGTGAGAAACGAAGGAAAAAGAAAATGCTTGATCGGAATGAAATGGATTCAACTGAGTACCGACTCCGGTTCGCAGCTCGCGCAGGCTACGGTAGTTTTGTGGTCCCAACCATGATCGTCATTGATCGGAAAGGAACGGAGAACGGATCGGCGGCGTAAACTGACGATCAACTGATTAAAAATTGCAAATTTCAGGTTGTTGTTTACTGCAATATCTTTTGAGCGACATCACGACAAAAATCCATACGATTTCGACTTAGCCCCATTGTTTCGGTTTCTGTTTCGCATAGAAATTTGGCGAGAGCTTCCACATTCGTGCCGGATTGGTAGAGTCGCATCACATCGGCGGCGTAAGATTGATACTCGTCTCTCCAATTAGCATCGCCGCCATTCCAGTCGCCGTCACCCTGCCAAGTACCACGACCATTGATTCCAATTGGGTCCCATTCGTTGTAGAGAATCGCGTCGACAAAGCGATATCGTTGAAAATCTTCGGGAGTCTGTAGCAGGTTCCTCAACTCGGCTCGACGTTCGAACATGAATATCGCTGATATAACCATAGAAGCGTAATGAGAATTTTCATCCCGAGGGTCGAATGACGACAATATCGCCAGTTTCGGAATATGCCAGCCACTGTTCAGATCAAATGGAGGCAAACAACCTATGGCGTTATATGTGATTTTAGCGACTTTTTCCGCCAGACGAAGATAATTTTGCGGTTGATATTGCGGATGGTCCGACAAAAAATGTCGAATTTTGGCGAATTGATCGCTTGCTCGCTCCCATTTTTCTTTCTCGTGGACAATTCGAACCAGTTCGTCAATTTCCGGCACGACCGAAACAATTAGCGCGAGTCGCTCAAGAATAAAAGCTCCCCAGCAAGGTTGAACTTCTTGCGGGACATTTTCAAATATTCGCTTTCCCTCAAAAACATCGTTGATAGTTTTATCCAAATTTTCCATCGTGCGTTCAAATGTGTTGCTCAAATAAAATGCAGCAACAAAGTCTACTCATAAACTACCTTCAATATGGCGGCAACAGCCTCCGGAATCCATGCCCGAGGACGATCAGTAGGAAAAACAGGTTTCTTGGAATCGAAAGCGGCCAGAAATACCAGACCTGACCTCGCCGTTCTGCAAGTGCCGTTGCCGTTTTACGCAAAAGAGAGACGTTGATCGGGGTGTCACAAATGCCATCGATCCACTCCCGTGGGATGCCCGATTCGCCGACGGTCGCCCCGGCTAAAGCACCGGCAATTGCCTCGACGGTGTCGGTGTCACCGCCGCATTCGACCACCGATTCCAGTGTCTTCCTGAAATCGCCGTAATGTCGATGCCAGGCGTAAATCGCGACTGGCACCGTGTGATAAACGTAACCGCTCACGCCATTTTGCAGTCCGAGACTGTCGGCGAATTGCATGACCGACAGGCCGATCATCCAGCCGTTTTCCATTTTCGATACGATTTCACACCACACTTCATCTTGCGGTTCGATGCAACTCAACAAGTCGACGACTTCATCTCTTGCCGGTAGAGTTTGTGGATTACGTCGGTCGGCATCAATAATCCAGTTCGTCAGATCGGCTACGGCAATCGCTCCGGTCAGCGCCTTCGGATCGGTGTGCGTCATTCGGGTGGATGCTTCGACAAGAGCATGCCGTTTTTTATCGTCATCCACCGTACCAAAAATCGCCGCACGCATCGCCGGGCCGTTTCCGGCGGAAAAAACACCACTTCGTTTCGGCGAAAAACCGCACCAGAGTTTCATGCACGCCTTTGCCGTCGCCATGCCGACGCCTGCCGGAAGCCGTAAAAACCACCATTTCAGCCGCCAGGCCAATTTCCGTGAAAACAGCTTGATATCGCTTGAAGCGTCGAGCAACGTTTGTGCAACCATGAATGTATGTTCCGTATCGTCGCTGATCATCCCACGCCCGAGCAGGAATCGGTGCCGCAGCTTACCCGGGAACAGCCTTTTTGCCCTGCGGCGAGATATTCCTTCATACGGCAAACCGAGGGCGTCACCGACGGCCGTTCCGATCAAAATTCCGACGATTTTGTCTTGAAGATCGTCGATGTTTCGCTCTGGATTTTGTTGAAGTAGTTCTTCATAAACGTCGTCGGGAGGTGTTTGTTGCCGATATTCGATGTGGATTTTGTCACCGACATATTTTGCGAATGGAGCATTTTCATCGACGACAAATCGGGGCGTACCCCATTGTTGTGCGAGAACCGCAAGCGGGGTGTTGGCGGTCCCCTTCACGATCCAGGTCGCTTTTCCACCGCTGATGCTTGCAAGATAATGGATTTTCAGAATGTGCGAGATGACTTCACCGAGAGACGTCGATTCTTTCAAGGAAAGGATTTTCGAGTGTTCATCATCCGCTGCGTGAACGCTGTCTCTTTCCAGCCGGATTTTCAGGATGTTTTCTTTCATCTTTTCGTTTCCTATTCTCGGTCACATCGGGATTTTTCATAAATGCCAGCCGAACAGATTATTCCTCCTGCTATCAAAATCAGATTCGTTACCAACAGGATATGTTCGATCATTGCTATCTTTCCTCACTTTTCGATTGAAAACCCACAAACTCAGTTTACAATAAATCCGTTGCGAAAACAACAATTCCCAACAAACCTTCTCCGAGAAAAACGAATATCCAACGACATGCAAATTCTAATAAGAAACAGTGTTTTATTAACTGTTGCATTCAAAACAAGCCATAAGCGCATGCGCTTTGGCGATTCTGCCAACAAATGCGGTAGTTGTTTGCGCACTGTTTCTTATTTCCCGCGACACTTGACTGATCGACAACGAGCCTGTACCGTTCGGAATCGCCGGCGCGTACGATTCGACTCGGCGAATCTTCCGAATGCAGGACTCAACGGTCTCCTTGCGGAACGAGTCGGAAATACTCCGTCGACTCGGAAGCGGTTTCAGGGCGGAGAAGTCGGGCGGCCAAATGCGGCAGGACGAACGATTCGATTTCTCGTTGGAGAGGACGCGCTCCGAATTTTGCGTCGAATCCCGACGTAAGAAGTCGTTCGATCAAAAGTTCCGTCGGAACGAAACTCAGTTTTCTCGCAGCGAGCCCCTCTCGTTTTTCCAGTTTTTCCAATTCGTGAACGATAATGCGGCGACAGCAATCCCGGTCCAAAGCGTGAAACGGAACAATGTCGTCGATCCGATTGAAAAATTCCGGACGGAAATGGTCGCGGACGGCTTTCAAAAACCGGGAATCGTTCTGCTTCGCGCTTTGAACCGCATCGCCGCCGAACCCGATCGAAGTGGTGCCGCCCCCTAAATTCGACGTCATGATGACGATCGAACTTTGAAACGAAGTCGTTCGACCGAAGCGGTCCGTCAACCGCCCTTCGTCGAGCAAGCCGAGCAGCAGGTCGAACACCTCGGACGCCGCCTTTTCGATTTCGTCGAAAAGCACGACGGAAAACGGTTTCAAACGCACATGTCGGATCAACGCGCTCGGCGCTCCGCTCTCCTGTTCGATCAGCCTTGTCGCCGACCACGGATGCATGTACTCGCTCATGTCGACGCGGAAAAAATGGGATGACGCCGCGTGCTTTCCGTTCGTTTTTCGCTGCGATTCCGTCACAGGACTATTTCCGAACAGATAATCGGCCAGGGTTTTCGCCAATTGCGTTTTACCCACGCCGGTCGGGCCGCAGAACAGCATGGACCGGATCGGCCTGCCCGGGTCGTTCATCGCCGCTTTGAAATTGACGACCGCTTGGGCGGCGGTACGGCATGGCGTGTCCTGTCCGATGATACTCCGCGAAAAATAATCGTACACATCATCGAAAGGCAGCGTTTCGGAATCTTTCAAGAGCGAAGCCGGCAGCCCCGTTTCTTCCAGGAACAGATCCGTCGTATTCCGGAGGTCGATCCGCTTCGATTCGGACCGTGACGCCGCGACGACGAGTCGTCGTAAAAACCGTGACGCCTCGCCCGGCATGGCGGCATAGGGATAAAAACGCCGGACAAGCCTGACCAAATGATGCGGAACGTCCTCGTCGACGGCCGTTTCGTTTGCTTGTTTCCTATCGCGGCAAAGCGTATTTCCCAATTGTTTCAACGCCGCCGTGGTTTCCCCGATCCCAAGCGGCTCCAAGGGGAAATGGGAAAATTTGTCGATAAATTCACCGCACCGATGCTGCAGGATATCCAGTTCCCGGGGCGTGATCTCACCGATCAAGCGGAGCGTTCCCGCTTCCAGGTAGGGGGACAGGAACGCCGCGACGCTTTCCTCCGCTTCGCCGCCGAGCCGGGCCAGTTCGGCCAAATTGTCCAGGCATAACACGCCGTCGAACTTCGCCAAGTCGTCGATCACGCCGGAAATCCGCCCTTGCCATTGGCCGAGGTATTTCGCACCGGATATCATATTCGCCGGAGTGCTCGACCAAAACCGATGCTTGACCGGGAGATAACCGCCTTGGTCGGAAGTCGCGATTTCGTCGTCGTTATTGCTCTTCTTTTCAATTTGGCGCACCGCGGCGGCCAAAAGCGTTGAACGGCCCGTTCCTTCCGGAGCCAACAGAGCGATGTTCCGCCGCGTTTGACTGACCAGCGCAACCAATTTCGCAAGCTCCGCTTCCCGTCCGTAGGCATTTGCCGTTCCAGGTTTCAAATCGGAAAGCAAAGGCCGGGCGACACGTTGAAGATGCTCAAACCGCCGGGCGATTTTTCGGGGCGTGCGATGCTTGTCCCGAACATGTGTGTACATTATTTTCCCTTTCGGAACGGGAACATCATGGAGTATCTCTTCGGGCGAAAAATCGCAGAGCGTTTCGCGGTAGGTTTCCGCGGCGATGATCCGGTAGTCGTCGGACTCGAAGCAGGAAAACCATTGCGTGATCGTCGGCATGCAGCAACGAAGCATGTGTTGCCGACGACCGTCCGCATCGACGGTCGATTCTTTTCCGATCAGGATCGGGAGCAGGAATTCGATTCTGTCGTTCAGGGGAAACTGCCGGCCTTCTTTTTCGTAGCGCGGGCGGACGTCGACGGTGACGGTTTTCAATTCATACTCAATCGGGTCGGGACACGAATTATCCTCGGCTCTTCGTCTAACGGCTTCGAGGTGATGCCGCAATCCCTCCTGAACCTGCTTGAGCGCCTGATCGACACTGGGAGCGACGACTGAATCGTAATCCTCGCCGCGGTAAAAATGATCGGCGTCGACCGGCAAGGCGTACACATGCCCCAAAGGATCGTTCCAAACATAAACGGGTAATCGGTGCGTGGCCATGTGCGAACAGGTTCAATATTTAAACGTATCCAATATTTCATCAACGGATCCCGACAGGAAATCTCCGGTATCGTCCATTGCGATTTCATCGCTTTTGCCGGCGTGACGCCTCGATATTTTCTTCACGTGCGGCCATTTCGCTTCGGGATTCGCGAGTCGCTTACCTACGATTTTCGGCAAATCGCATTCCTGTTCAGGGATTTCAAAAACGAGCAACGCGTCCGCCGAAAGAGATTCCTCCTCGAAGTGCAAGGTCGTTCCTTCCCGGCTGCGCCAGAAATCGAAAGCCCCGGGCCCGTGAATCGTCGTACAGAAAAGCGATCCGCCGGGTGGCGTCAATCCGACGATGTCTCCCTCGATCGGCAGTTCGATCCGTCGATATTCCCACGAAGGCTTGAGCAAATCATTATCGTCCGGCATTGCAGCTTCGGGCGGGCGATTTCCCGCGAACAACTTCAGTAGTGCGACATGCTGAATCGGTTTGTCGATTGCTTCGACGGCTTGAGCAAAATGAGCGACATTTTTCAGAAACGAAAAAAGACGCCCCGACTCCCGCTGCGCGGCGGTTTCGCTGAACAGCTCGCAAAGAGCCGATTTCAGATCCTCGTCGGCCTGAATCTGTTTCCAGAAATGCCTGACACCACAATATCGTTCATGCGTGGATGTTTGAGCAAGCGAAAAATTCTGGTAACCTCGCGTTTTACTCGTTTGTTCGATTTCGAGCAGTTCGTCCGCTTCGTTGAACAAATCGCCGAGCAGGTCGTGCAACGAAAAATAAAGACGCCGCGTCGGATTCATTTCGGAAAGAGTCGAAACGTCGAATCGGCCTTGCGGGCGTTTCCAGTTGATTTTTTGCTGAAGATTCCGTAAAAGTTCGTTGACCGCCCTTAAAACACCCGTTTTTTGCGGCGAAGTCAACGCTTCGATTCGCTCCGCCGTCGTCTTTGGACCGTCGATTTTTTCCTCGGGAATCCGAAGCGGGCAGCATTGAAGCGACAATCGTCCATCGCGGTCCGAGATTTCGATGATCGTCGGATCCCGATGATCGCTTGACGCCAGAAATCGGCTGATCGGAGCGGCCAACTCCCGTTCCAGGAGCCGCCTGATACCGCGAGCCCCGAATACCGGATCGATATTCTGTCGTGAAATAAGCTCTTGCGCCTTTGCCGTGATCGCCAAACATGTTTTTCGCCGCAACAATCCTTCCCGGGAAAAAATGTCGCGGAGCATCCGGTCGCCGATTTGCCGAAGCTCGGCCGTGGAAAGCGACTCGAAAGGAATGATACGATCAAGACGATTGACGAATTCCGGCCGGAAAAATTCCTCGACGGCTTTTCGGTACAGAGAATGCTCGTCCCGTTTTCCGCCGTCCATCGATTTGTCGAACCCCATTCGCGCCGCGGCTTGCCGGGTTCCCAGATTCGAAGTGAAAATGATGATCGCCTGTGAAAACGACGCGATGCGTCCCTGGGTGTCGGTCAATCGGGCTTCTTCGACGACCTGGAGCAACAGGTCGAAAAGGTCCGGATGCCCTTTCTCGATTTCGTCGAACAGAACTACGGAAAACGGTTGACGCCGGATCGCGCCGGTCAGGAGACCGTCGCCGCCGTGATGAGCGCCGACCAATCGTGCGACGGCCGATGAAGTACACAATTCGTTCGCGTCGAAACGCAGAAGACGTTTTTCATCGCCGAAAAAGTATCGGGCAAGCTGTTTGGCGCATTCGGTTTTTCCGACGCCGGTCGGACCGGGAAAAAACAACGACGCGATCGGCCTTTTGGGATCGGACAAAAGCGACTCGGCCGAAAGGACGACGTCTTTCAATTCGGCAATCGGTTTTTCCTGGCCGACGATGCGTTCCTTCAAAAACGTTTCAAAATCTCCCGGCTTGGTTTTACGAGCGTCGGACGTTTTGAAAAACGAAAGACGCAAGCCGGTCTTGTCCGTGAACGCTTTGAGAAAATCGTTTCGGGAAATTTCGGCGCCCTCATGTTGCACGGCGAGATTGGCGAGCCATTGAATCGCTTTGCCCGGCATTGCGGCGTCGTTTTCGAATTGTCCGGTCGTTTACAAAAAAAAAGGCCAAAAAAACACCGAGAAGGAACAATTCAAAGGACAAT
>JAVBTU010000154.1:0-4388 GCA_031556015.1 Thermoguttaceae bacterium | reverse complement strand
CAGTACCGCCGTGCATGAAATCGATTCGTTCGGTACGTTTATCGACCGGTTCGGAATCCTCGGGGCCGTGTGTGTCGTGCAGTGGATCGTCATTCGCTACATCATGCAGCGTTACGAAAAAATCCAGGCGGACCGGTTTCTCGACATGGAACGACAGATCGAGCAAAAAAACGAGCAAGTGACGCAACTGACCGGCATGATCGGAAAGAATACGACGGTCAATCTTCGCGTCGAAAAACTGCTCAACGAAATCGAGAAGAAAACAACATGATGCAGTTCGGCATGAATTTCCACACGGCCAAATCACTTTTTTTCGATCGGGAAACTGTGAAAAACAAGGTCGACGCCGCGACTCGGAAGGTACTATCGAAATTCGGCGCGTTCGTCCGGCAGACGGTGAAACGTTCGATCCGAAAACGCAAACGCAAATCGAGACCGGGCCAGCCGCCGTCGTCGCATACGGGAACGCTCAAAAAGTTCATCTATTTCGGTTTCGATCCCATACGGCGTAGTGTCGTGATCGGTCCGGTCGTGGTACCGGGCAAATCCGGCAAAGCTCCGGGAACACTGGAATACGGCGGGAAACTTGCAGTTTCATCGCAGCAGCCTCCCGGTCGCTCCGCGACGGTCGGCGGAGAAATTCAGGCGCGACCGTACATGGGACCGGCGTTTTCCACCGAATTATCTCGGGTTCCGAATCTTTGGAATGATGCGATTCGCTGAACGATTTTCATCGTTCGATATACAATAAATACAACAATAATCGGCAGTCTGCGATCACGGATTTTCCACTTTCCGTCGTCTGACGCCTGCCCTCGACAAATGGCAAAACAAAAAAAGGAATTCCGCCTTGGTATCAAAGGCAAAATATTTTTCGGAGAAGCGGGAACGACCGGTATTCCCCAGGGAGAACTGACCAATGTGACCGATGTAACAATAACTTTGGACGCGAGTGAAGCCGATGTGACCACCAGGGATAACAGCGGATTTCGTGCAACAATCGGCGGCTTGAAGGAGTGTACAATCGAGTTTTCGATGCTGTATCTCCCGAACGACGCGGGGTTTAAGGCGATCCGGGAAGCGTGGAAGGACTCCGAACAAATCCACCTCGCGGCCCTGACCGGCAAGGACGGTGAAGGACCGGTCGGCGACTTTTCGATTACGGGTTTCACACGGTCCGAAGCGCTGGAGGAGGCGATTAAGTACGACGTGACCGCAAAACTTTCCCAATGGGAGGAGTGGCACGAGGAAACTTCTTCTCAAACAGGCGGCTAATTTTCATTACCGCATCGTAACACCATTCACACTTTTTGTCAATAGAACCATGCAAGTATTTTCCGATAATAGTAATCGAAACTGGTCGCTTTCGCTCACCATCGGCAGCGCCATGAAGATCAAAGAATCCTTGGGAATCGATCTTCTCCAACCGGAACAAGGCGATCCGCCCTTGTTGACCCGATTGGGAACCGACGAAATCCTGCTCGCGCAGGTGATCGCTTCCCTTTTGGAAAGTCAGTTCGAGCTTCACAAGATTGATGCCGACCAAATCTATCAATGCTTCGACGGACCCACGTTCGCTAGAGCGCACGAGGCTTTCTACAAGGAACTGATCGATTTTTTCCACCAGCGGGGCCGCCAGGATCGGGCGACGGCGGTCCGGAAGCAGATGCAAGTGATTCTGGCGTCAGTGAAGGTGGCCCAGGCTCGGATCGAATCGCTCGATGTGGAAAACGTGGTCGCTCAAGCCCTTACGATCGAGTAGCCGACCAACGGGAGGCGGCCCATTCGAGGCCGAAGGCTACCGCCAGTCCGGCGACGGACGGCTGGAGAAATCTCTGGCGCATTGCCGGAAGTTTGAACCTCGATCCGCGCCCGCTCACGCTTCGTCAACTCGTCTGGATGACCGAGGGCCGCGATCGGTTCGCATGGTCCGTGGCGTCGGCGATGATGGCGCTGATCGCGAATTGCCATAGCGACGAACGAACGGAGTATGACGCCGACGACTTCAACCCGACGCTCACAAGACAGGAACGGCATCGTAACGCGATTCTGATCGACGACGATAATGTCGATCTGATGCGTGATGAGTTCAAAAAAGCATTTTTGTAGGTGATAGATGATAAGTGATAGGTGATAAAAAGTATCACTTATCACTTTTCACCTGTCACTTGAGATTCTCCTATCGCATATCACTTCCGTTTAACTTCTACCTCTCCAAAATGTTATGCCCCTTCTAGCCGGGAGCGACTTGGAACTCCCCCGCAACCCGCAGCAGCCGCTCCAGGCGGCGACGAAGCAGTACGTCGACACGACTTTTCCAACCATGCTGTCGCAATCGCTCGTAAACGATCTCGAGATCGCGGATAAAACCCGGCCCGCCTCGGCGTGGCAGACGAATTTTCTGAAAGCGATCATCGAAAGGGAGTTTCCGGCGTATTTCCCCCGGGAACTCCGGATGGAAGTCGCACCGCAATCGGCCACGAGAACCTTTACCCTGCCGATTCCGGCGACGAATCTGATCAGCGTCGACTGGGGGGACGGCACCATCGATACTTCGGTCTCACACACCTACCCCGGCCAGGGAATTTTTCAGATTTCGCTTGTCACGCAACATACGCCGGTATCATCCTTTACGTTCTCCGACAAAACCGGCAAAGATCTGCTGACGAAAATCCTCAAGTGCTCCCTCGACTTGAGCGGCATCACGTCGTTCGGAGGCAGCTCGTCGACTGCATGTTTTACCGGATGTACGCGGCTGAAGGAAATCTCCGGCGACGTCTTTTGGACGGCGGTCAACGCAACGAATTTTTCCTATTGCTTTTTCAACTGCACTTCGCTGATATCCGTTCCGGAAACGCTGTTCCGATTCAATACGAACGCGACTTCGTTCGAGTTTTGCTTCGACTGCTGCTCCGCATTGAAAACCGTGCCGGGCGTTCTTTTCCGGTACAATGTGAACGCAACCACGTTTAACAGTTGTTTTCAAAGGAATCCGGCGTTCAATCTGATACCGGTCGATCTGTTCCGGTACAACACAAAAGCGACGAATTTTTACCAATGTTTCCGCCTCTGTCCGGGTCTGGCGAGTATTCCCTCGGCCGTTTTTCAGTATAACACGCTGGCGACGAATTTTTCCTATTGCTTCTCGGAATCCACGAATATCACATCGAGTGCGCCGTCGCTTTGGACTCAATTTCCTTCGGCGAACGGGACGGGCTGTTTTAACGGCTGCACGAAAATCACGAATTACGCGAACATCCCGGCGGGCTGGAAATAAACCACACCCTCTATTCCAAGGAGTCATGCTATGCCCATTCTTTTCGGGAGCGATCTCGAACTCCCACGCGATCCGCAGGAAGCACTCCATGCGGTGACGAAACAATATGTCGACGCCGGTCTTTCCGGCAAGGCGGCGTCCAGCCATACGCAAGCGTACACGACGATTACGGGCTTGGGAACCGCCGCGACCTGTAATACCGGCACTTCGTCCGGGAATATTCCGCTCCTCGATTCCGGCGGGAAGCTCAATGCGTCGGTCTTGCCGACGTTGGCGATCTCGTCCGTCAACGGAAAGACCGGCGTCGTGGTCCTTGTCGCTTCGGACGTCGGTGCGATTCCGACTACGGAGAAGGGCGCGATCAATGGCGTCGCGCCGCTCGACGGCTCGAAACTTGTTCCCATTGCTCAACTCCCGACGCAATCGACCGTTTCCAGCAGTACGACGCAGGTTCCGACCGGTGCGGCGGTCTACGCCCACACCAGTTCCGGGAGTGTCCATAACGCCACGGCGACGCCGACCGCTTCGACCATCGTCATGTGGGACGCGAACAAGCGGATCAAAGCGGCGGCACCGTCCGCGTCCGACGACGTGACCATCAAAAGCTACGTCGACGGCCTGACCACCGGCAAGTCCTATAAAACGACGGTTTCCGGCACCGGCTCTGCGACGACGTTTACCGTCACCCATAATCTCGCGTCCAACGACGTGGTCGTCGACGTCTTCAAGTCGATCAGCGGCAAGCTCGTCAAGATTTTCGTGCCGTGGGACGTTACTTCGACCAATGCGATCATCCTGAACTTCGCCGTGGCACCGCTTTCCACCGATTCATTTACCGTTAAGGTAGCTTTGTAGGCTATAGGCTTCAGGCTTCAGGCTTCAGTGCTCTTCCTCCAATCTTTTTCAGCTTAGGGAATCGTTTTCAGCTTCATTTATCGACCTGAAGCCTGAAGTCTGAAGCCTGAAGCCTTTTTTGTTATGGCTATTTCCTCTGCAATTCGTGCCGGAAAAGCGTTCGTTGAACTTTTTGCGGACGATTCCCGGCTCGTTCGCGGGCTCCGTCATGCCGAAGCGAAAGTTCTCAAATTCGGGAACAATATCTAGGCAATCG
>JAVBTU010000513.1:0-7061 GCA_031556015.1 Thermoguttaceae bacterium | reverse complement strand
CCATTTGCAAAATCTTTGCCGCTTGGCGTGGCGTCACGTTCGATCGAAATGGAATCGCCTCCTACGATTTGACATACGGTAACGATCCCTTTCCGTACTGGAAGGAAGATCGGCGTCCCCTGGTCGTCGCCGCCGTCAAAGAGTTGGCCAAGGTCGCGGGTGATTTCGGCGTCACGCTGGCCATGCAGAATCACGGGCCGGATATCGTCAACAACTACAAGGAGACTCTCGCCTTGATTCGCGATGTCGACTCGCCGCATTTCAAGGGATGCATGGATATCAATATCGAAGATCAACCGGAATCGGAACAGCGTGCCTGGGACATGGCCCGGGAATCGGGATCTCTGCAAATTCATTCTCACCTGAACGGCGAATTCAAGAGAGACGCCGAGGGGCGTGTCCATTTGGCAGCCGGCGGGTATTTCGACGACCGCTTTTGGGGACGCCAAGTCGCCTATCCGGCGTACTTCGAAGCGCTCGCCTCCATCGGATATCAGGGTTACATTGATTGGGAATTTTGCCATCCCGCCATCAAAGACGGTCAATATGCCGGTCTTGATTATGTCAACGATCAAACCCGGATGGCCCTTGAATACATGAAAGAACTGCGGAGGGAGAAAAGGTGTCGGGAGTAAATATTGCCGCACCTGAAAAACGACGCTGGCTACGTCCGGAATCTGGAACCGCTCACCAACCCCACCGGAAGTCCGAAAAACGGATGATATTGTGGTGACAAACCCCCTAAGTTCGCTATGTGGTAAACTAAATTACTCCCGACCCCTTTTCTCCCCCTATCTTATGCCGGAATAATTTGTAATTGTTGACGATATCGGAGAATGGCGATTTGCACATGCACTATAAATCAAGGCTTAATAAAGTTTCATGTGATATAAGCGACCGTAAAGCAGGTGAGCCGATAGTCAAGCACGGACATCGATTCAAGCCTTCTTTTATCACTTCGGCGATTACCTTAATGCTGTTGCTCTTAATTGTTTGGGTCTTCTTAAAAACTCCAATAATTTCTGCTGTTCTTTGGTCGATGTCATCGGTCAATTGCCGTTTTGTAGATGACATTGATGACAAGTCGCTTTGTGGAAAGTGGAAAATTATTTTTCCTTGTGCCTACTGGGAAACCGAAAACGATCTCGAAGGATGGCAAGAAACGGCCCTTGTTTTACATGATGATTATACATTTTCAGTGTTTAAGCCGTTCCGATATTTTCAAGAGCGTTTGGGACCCCCTGATTTTCGAGAAGGATGCGATATATTAACCGGCGTTTGGAAAACAAAAAATACCATTCTTAATAATTCTGACTTAAGAATTTCAATAAACATAAAGGAACTTCTGTTGGAGGTCGATTTCAATGGAAAACACAATAACAAAGGTATCAATGCAACCATCTTATCAAAGCATCGAACCAATCGTAAAGAATATTACCTGAAATTTCTAAGAATGGGGGCTCAATGCTCAGATATTGGAATCGTTTTCGAACGTGTGCAATGAAAAAGGCGAGGGGAGAAAGGGGTCGGGGGAGAAAAGGGGTCGTGAGTAAATATTGCCGCACCTGAAAAAACGACGCTGGCTACGTCCGGAATCTGGAGTCGCTCACCATTCCCACCGGAAGTCCGAAAAACGGATGATATTTTTGTGACAAACCTCCTAAATTCGCTGTGTGGTAAACTAAATTACTCCCGACCCCTTTTCACCCTCGAGGGGAAGTTTTTCATTTTCGATCTTCACCGGGGATAAAAATAAGCTAGAATAGCGGACTAACTTGTCTTTTTCGATGAAATTCATGAGACCAATGCAATTCACGGAAGGAAAGCCGAATCCGCTTCCCTTTTTTCCGGGCTCGCCGCTGCAAAAATCCGGTCTGTTTGATCGGGCGCCGGCGATGAAGTTCACGCATCCGCTCCCTTATGGGGCGATTTTACAGGAAACCGGGGTCCAATTCGTCGTCGTCAGCCGTAGTGCAACGGCGATGCGCTTGCTCCTGTACGATCGACAGGAAGATACCGAACCGAGTGAAATCATCGAATTCGATCCGGCGGAAAATCGTTGGGGAGACGTCTGGAGTATCTTTCTCCCCGGTATCGGGGCGAAGCAGCTTTACCACTTTCAGGCGAGCGGTCCGTTCGATCCGCAGCAGGGACACCGTTTCAACGGCCACGCACGGTTGATCGACCCGTACGCCAAAGCTTTGGCCGGGAACTTTCAGCCGCATCCGGACGGAATCATCCGGCCGCCGAAGTGCGTCGTGATCGACGACGACGATTTCGATTGGCGCGACGACCGACATATCCGGCGCGATCTTTCCGAAACGATCATTTACGAACTCCATGTTCGCGGATTCACGAACTCCCGGACAAGCGACGTCAAACATCCCGGGACGTATTTGGGACTGATCGAGAAGATTCCGTACCTGCAATCCCTCGGAGTAACCGCCGTGGAGTTGATGCCGGTTCACGAGTTTCTCGATACGGAACTGGACGGGACAAAACCGCCGATCCAAAATTACTGGGGCTATAATTCCATGGCGTTTTTCGCCCCGCACAGGGGATACGCTTCCGGAACCGACCCCGGGGCGCAAGTGCGCGAATTCAAGGAAATGGTCCGCGCTTTCCATCAGGCCGGAATGGAAGTGATCCTCGACGTCGTGTTCAACCACACCTGCGAAGGGAACGAATACGGTCCGACGCTCAGTTTCAAAGGGCTCGAAAACCGCGTCTACTACATGCTCGAAAACGGGTCGTATTACAAAAATTACACCGGTTGCGGCAATACGGTCAACGGCAATCACCCGATCGTTCGCGAGATGATCTTCAATTGCCTGCGGCATTGGGTCCACAATTACCACATCGACGGATTCCGGTTCGATTTGGCGTCGATCCTTTCCCGGGACCAGGCGGGACACCTTTTGGCGAATCCGCCGTTGGTCGAATCGATTTCGGAAGATCCGCTGCTGTCCGACACGAAAATCATCGCCGAAGCGTGGGACGCGGCCGGAGCGTACCAGGTCGGCTCGTTCGGATACGGCTCGAAACGGTGGGCCGAATGGAACGGCAAATACCGTGACGACGTTCGTCGGTTTTGGCGCAGCGATCCGTACATGACCGGCGCCTTGGCGACCCGATTGGCCGGTTCGAGCGATTTATACGCCCACAGCGGTCGCGATCCGTATTGCAGCATCAATTTCATCACGTCTCACGACGGGTTTACGCTCAACGACCTCGTTTCGTACAACCACAAACACAACGAGGAAAACGGCGAAGGAAACCGCGACGGAGACAATAATAATTTCAGCAACAACTTCGGAATCGAGGGGCCGACGAAGAATATCGAAATCGAATCGGTCCGAATCCGACAAATCAAGAACATGCTCGCGACGCTCCTGCTCAGCCAGGGGGTTCCGATGCTCGTCGCCGGGGACGAAATCCGCCGGACACAACGGGGCAACAACAACGCGTACTGTCAGGACAACGGGATTTCCTGGTTCGACTGGAATCTGGCGAAGAAAAACGACGACCTGCGCCGATTCGTCCAGGCGTTGGTTCATTTTCGTCGCAAGCAGGCGACCGTGCGGCAAAAGCATTATCTGACCGGCCAGCCGCGTCGTCCGGGAACGATTCCGGACATCAGTTGGTTCGGATCGCTCGGCGGACACGTCCATTGGAACAACGGCTTGGATCGCAGTTTGGTCTGCCTTTTGGCAGGGATCCCGAAATGCGCCGATACGGGCGCGACGGGGTATCATATTTTGATTTTCGCCCATGCCGGAACGGAAACGAAGGAATTCTACTTTCCCGCCGTTTGTCAGAATTTCGAATGGCGTCAATTCGTCAATACCGAGGCGGCTTATCCGGAGGACATTTATCCGGAATACGACGGTCCGATCCCGAATTTGCGAGTCCCGTTCAAAATGAGTCCCCACTCGCTCCGCGTTTACATCGCCGATGCGATGGGGTAAGGCTTTCGCTGGAAAACGGATTTCGTAAGTCAGACGGTACAACTACCTTTTCCAAATCGACCTCAGTTCCCAGGTCGTCGCCTTCTCCAATGTGGTGTCGTCTCCTTCGGCCGTGAGGAGAAAACCCCGATAGATGACGTTCGATTTCGGCAGGAAGCATTTCGCGATCTGGACTTCGCCGTCCTGGGCGAACAGTTCGATCGAAGTCCGGTCGACCACGATGCGGAGCGTCAGTCGCCCGTCTTGCAGCTCCAACGGCGCTTTGATACCGTCGAGCGAGATCGTCTTCGCGGCGACGTCGTATTCGATCCGCCGCCCGACGACGTCGAGGGCCGACTTGCCCGTCCTGCCCGGTTTGAGCGCGATTTCCAAGTCGAAAAGCTCCCGATCCCAGGGAATCACATATTCGCTGCTTGGCGTCACGACGCGCGTGGACGTCTCTCGTTTCCAAGCCCGGAGCGATTCGAGTTCCTTGACCGGATTCATGAACAGCCGGATGCCCTGCGGTGTCGTCCTGAGCGTCAGGTGTCGCGGAACGGTGTACTGTTGGTTGAACGGCATCCGCGGGTATTCGCCCCCCTGCATCCAGGAAAGCTGAATTCGTCGTCCATCCGGGGCGTCGCTGAACGTCATCGCGGCGTAATCGTTCCCGCCGTATTTGTTCGTCAACGTCGGCGTTTCAGGCTTGAATTCCTTGCCGTCGAACGAGCCGATAAGATATTTGCCGTTGGCGCCCCAGAAGACCCATTTCACGTTCGAGGCGTCACCGTCGACCGGGAGCGGGAAGAAGTCGGGACATTCGCTGCAACCGAGATTGTTGATGTCACACAGTTTGACCCACGATTTCAAATCCTCGGACTCGAAAAGCGAGTAATCCTCGGCGTCCATGTATAACGCCATGATCCAACGCTTCGTCGGTTCGAACCAGATCACTTTCGGGTCGCGGTTTCCGCCGATGATATGCGGCAAAACGGGGTTCTTGTCGTATTTCGTAAACGTTTTTCCGCCGTCCGTCGAATAGGCGATTCCCTGCGACGCTTTCGCCCCGAAGCGGGCGCTTTCACCGTTGTACGTGAAAATCAATACGAGCGGGCTTTCTTTCCCGTCCTGGAATCCGGACGTGTTATTCTTGTCGACGACGCCGCTGCCGGAGAAAATCGTCCCGAGCTTGTCCGGTTGAATCGCGTCGGGCAAATTCGTCCAATGAATCAAATCGGGGCTGGTCGCATGTCCCCAGGTCATATTGCCCCAGTTGGTGCTGAACGGATTGTGCTGGTTGAAAAGGTGCCACGTTCCTTTGTAGTACAGCAAACCGTTCGGATCGTTGATCCAACCGACGCGCGTCGTGTAGTGGAATTGCGGACGGTATTTTTCACGGTAGACGGTATCCTCCTGGGACATTTTGTCGCTTTGCACGATCAGCTCGAGCCCTTGCGATTCGGCGGGGACTTTTTCGGCGAGGAGCGTCACTTTTTGGCCTTTCCACTGCCCGACCTGGAGCGTCGCGAAAAAGTCCGGGCGGCCGGAGACGGTGAGCGGGCAATCGAACTCCTGGACCCACTGTCCGTCGACCTCGACGCGAATCCAGGTGAGCGGAGCGTTCATCGTGATCGGAATGTGCAAAAATTCTTTCGTCGGCTGAAAGTCGTGTGTTTTCAGCATCGGGGCGTGTTTCTTTTCCGTTTGAATAATCTGATCGACGTTGATGTGTCCCCAGGAGTCGCCGATGGAATCGACGATTTCGATCACGGCGTCTTTGCCCTGAAATTCCGAAACGTCCCAGTCGTGCCAGTCGAGCGCTTCGGTACCGCCGGGGATTTTGTTCGGGCCTGCCGCGGTCCGAACAACCTGACCGTCGACGAGCAGGTTGATTGCAAGCCCGTCGTGTCCGCCGCCGCCGACGAGAAACGAAATGAATGGCTGTTCAATTTTGAACGACGGCGAAGTCAGTTTCCCGGTCGGATCGTCGCCACCGAGGAACGAGTTGACCAATCCACGACCGAGAAAACCGGTGACCGGCATTTGTCCGGAAAAGCCGCCCTTGGCCGGGCCGGTTCCGAACGCGGTCCCCTCGACGGTCCAACCGGGTCCGTAGGTTTCTCCTTCGAAATCGGCGATGAGAATATCCTCGGCAACGGCCAAGGACGTGCAAGTGAAAATCAGCGAAACGAAAACAAGGGAAAGAAAACGCATCTCGTTCTCCGGGCGGTCTGGGGACAAGGATCCTCGAAAAGAAACAACCGTCGTATGTTGACAGATTCCGCTCGAAAAGTCAACTACGGCATTTTGATCGACGCGGCAACTTTCAACTTGCGTTTATAACGGTTATGCCTATTATCGGGGCGGGACGTTTCGTGGAAGTGGAAGAAAATTCAAATTTGTACCTCCCATCGCTCTTTTGGAACCTAATATTCCCTACGAGGTTTCGGCTTTCGCCGAGGCCGTTCGTTTGTTACCTTCGTGTTTTTCTTGGGAGCCTATTTGTATGCCGGAACTTGCCAATAAAGTCACCGCGAAAGAGTTGAACCAACTCAATGAAGCGATCGAAAACATTACCGCGGAAAACGAGGACACGTTGAAAAACATGTACCTGACGTTCCGGTTGGGCAACGAAGATTACGGAATCGAGATCCGTTATGTGACCGAAATCGTCGGGATGCATCAGATTACGGAAGTCCCCGACATGCCGCCGTTCGTCAAGGGAGTCGTCAACCTCCGCGGGCAGGTGATCCCCGTCCTCGACATGCGGTTGCGTTTCCACATGGAAAGCCGCACCTACGACGAACGTACTTGTATCGTCGTCGTCAACATCAACGGAGCGCAGATCGGACTGGTTGTCGACACGGTCAACGAAGTGAGAAACATCGACGACGAGCAGATTTCCCCGCCGCCGAAAACCGCCGGAGCGGACTCCGCCCAGTACATCCAAGGGATGGGCAAAGTGAACGAAGAGGTCATCATCCTCCTCGAAGGACAACGCCTCCTCTACGAACACGAACTGGCGGCGTTCGGGTAAACAAGAAGATGATAAGTGATAGATGATAAGTGATAATTTTATCACCTGTCACCTATCACCTATTACTTAATCTTTAC
>JAVBTU010000247.1:0-7752 GCA_031556015.1 Thermoguttaceae bacterium | reverse complement strand
GGCGAGAGTACGTGGACGGTCCTGCAAAACACGGCGGCGACGACGTATTCACACACCGGATTGACACCGCAAACGAAATACAACTACCGCGTTAGCTCCGATAATTTGTAATGGCCTATTCCGTTTACGCAGCAACGAGCGCAACGACGCCGTCGAACCTGACGCCGCCGGACGCCCCGGCGGACTTGAAAGCGACGCCGGGCACGGACCGCGTGACGCTTCGCTGGACGGCGTCGACGGGCGCGACCGGCTACGTCGTGGAGCAACGAAGCGGCGCGACGTGGGAACAGGTTTATTCCGGCCCGAACGCGATCGCGACCATCACCGGCCTGACGCCGGAGACCGATTACGAATTCCGCGTCAAAGCGGTGAACGACGAAGGCGACAGCGCGTGGAGTGCGGTGGAAGTCAGGACGCGGGCGGTTTCCACAGGTGGTGAAAAAATCCTTATACGGGCGAGAAAATCCGCTGTGGGCGTGCTGAAGAACAAGGTAAACATCATAGGTGGGTAATGCCGAAATTTGTTTGTACGTCAATTTTGGTCACGAAGGAGACGCCGTTTTTTATCGGGTATCTCGAAAAATTTATCGAGACGGACGACGACATCGTGGGCACACCCATGACCGCCGAAGATGTCGACACGATCAAAATGTCGCTTTTCCGTCGCGAACAGGTATATCGCGGACTGGTGACCCGTGAGTACGAAAACATTCCCGTCGAGGAATTTCAGGACGTGGTTATCGACAAATCGGCGATCATCGAACCGAAACGATTTCAGGACAGTTTTTACGAAGTGTTCGGCGAACCGCCTTTTGACGTCAATTTCAAATACATCCCGCCGATCGAACCTTACATGTTTTTGGAACCGGGCGTTTATGTCGTTCGGTTCGAGATTACCACGATGCAGCGGCATGTCATGCCCTTTGAAGATTATATCACGGTCGTATGAACGAACTGGAAAAAGCCGAAATCGAACACCTGAAGACGCTGCAAGAGGACTCGGGGCTAAAGGCGATTTATAAAAGCGTGGAGGGATGGAAGTTTCCGATTGTCGTCATCCCGACCAAGCCTGCTCCGGGACGAATCGCGTTCGGCGACCACCAGCTTTACGACACGCAGCGGGTGTTTATTTTGGACAAGCGGAAGTTTTTCAAGAGAAATCGCGGCATCAACCCTTCCGAAGGAGATCGTATCTTCGTTCGGTTCGGTGTTGAGGATCGTGAGTTTGTAGTCGATTCCGGAAACGGATATCCGACTTGGCTCGACTCCGGGAATTACGGCGTCATGATGAGAGTTTGTGCGAAGCAGTATCGAAAAAATGATTAAGGTTCATCTGGAAAATGAAAAAGAGGTCGTCGATGCTCTCTTGCGATCCAGTCGAACTGTACGTGAAGAGATTGAAAAAGCGGCGAAAAATGAAATATCGGATTTGTTAAGGGGTGCCGTTCACTCGGAATCGCCGGTACGGACCGGGCTTTTACGCGACTCCATTCAACCGAAAGTCCATATCAGCCCGGGAGGAAGCATATCGGTTTCGTTGAAGCCCCCCCAGCATGAATTCAGTTATCAACAGGTCGAGTACAAAGATTATTCGCAACGGGGAAACGGGGCAACGATCGTCCATGTTCAAGGCCATAAGGTTCGTCCGCACGTTCGGGTGATGAGGTACCGTATTCGAAAAAAAACAGTTCGCAAACTGGAAAAACGAAACCCGGCGGCTTGGTATTTGCACTTGGTCGAACTCGGAACCCAAAGAGGAGTGGAACCGAATCCATTTCGTGATCGAGCCATTCAAAAATCACTGGAAAAGATCAAAATAATTTATCAGACGGTCATTCAAAGATGCTTGAGATGAAATCGATTTTCGAGATTGCCTGTGATTCTCTGGTTAAGGAAAAAGGGCTTCCGAAATGCCAACAAGGCGGAGACATCGTTCTCGGCGCCGACTGGAATGGAACGCCTCGACTCTACGTCCATGAAGGTACCAGCAATATTGAAAACAGTCAACTTGCTTCTTTGTACCAGACGACGCCGATTACGGTCCGCTGCCTGGCGGAGAATCGGGGGCAAGCGGTTCAAATCTGCGACTTCGCCGCCGATGTGATTTACCGGACCTTTGAATCCTTGGAGCGTACCAAAGGATCGGGAATCCTTTCCATTGTTCGCGAACAGGCGGGTATCGGGATCGTCCCCGAGCGCAAGGAACACGATGTATTTCGCACTTTTAGTATCATTCACAAATTCAACCGATAGAAAGGGATAGCCATGCCTGAAACCGAAAATACCATTATTGCTCAAATCACGAGCGAAGCCTACGAGGCTTTGGTCGCAAAAGGCGTTCACGTTCTCCTGTTTCCCCTTGTCAAGGAAAGCACGGGAATCAAAGCGGACACCTCGAAAAACCTCCTGAAAGGATGGCCGATCGGTAGTTTTACCGGGAGCGGCGAGACCGCCGATTCCGAAGAGTACCAAGACCAGTTGATCGGCGGACTTTACAAGACGTTTATCAGCGGCGGTCTCGACCCCGGCGACATCAATTTGAAAACTTATTTCAATCCCGACGTCGGCAAGCCCGACATTGCTCCGGTGAAACACTCGCGAACGATCACACCGCAATTCGTTCTCATGCTCGCAACGACCTGCGACGAGCCGGAACAACTTGAAGTGTGGTGGTCTGGGGGTGTCAATTATCTCGGCGGTGGCGGGATCAACGGAGATTACGGAAAAGTGATCGGTTCTGAATTGAAATTCAAAGTGAGCGGTGCCGTTAAGGTCGGCAAGACGAACAACGGGAAAATCCCCAAATCGCTTTACGGTTAGTCGGCGCATACTGTTTTCGATTATTTTTACTCCAACAATCTACATAAGGAAAATCATGGGAATTTTAACGAGAGAAATGGCGACCCAGGCGGACCGCTTCAATATGGTCGAAGTCGACGTAACCGAATGGGGACCGCTTGACCCGGAAACCGGAAAGCCGCAAACGACGACGGTGTTCGTTCGTGAAATGACCGGTCGCGAAAAAGATAATTTCGAGGCCGGATTGATTTCGGTGAACGGAAGAAAGCAAAAAATGAATCTGGCCGACGTCCGGGCGAGACTGGCGATTCTTGTTTGCTGCGACGAAAACGGAAGCCTTATTTTCAAACCGGAAGATGTCGAGTGGCTCACGAAAAAATCCGTTAGACCGCTTTCACGGATTTACAACGCCGCGAAGGACCTGAACGACCTTTCGGACGAAGACGAAGAGGAACTGCTAAAAAACTCGCAAACGACGACGGTTGGAAGTTCTGGCATTATCTCTCGCTTGCTCTCGGAATCCCCGTCGAGGAATTAAAGGACCGGATTTCAGCCCGGGAACTGAAATCCTGGAAGCGGTTCGCCAAGGTTGTTGGCCCGTTCGGTCAACAGCGAACCGACTACCATATTGCGCAAATCTGCCAGGCGATCTACTCGGTCGCCGGGTCGTTTGCGGGAAGTGACGAAAAATTTACGCTGGAAGACTGTCTTTTAGTGTTCAAGTTGGTTTTCGAGCCGACCGAAGAAGATTTGCTTCAGCGGCAAAAAAACAGTTTGGAAAGTTTCTGCAATCGATTTAGGTGACACAATGGCGACTATCGCAAGTTTGGCAATCGAAGTTCAAGCGAAAATGCAATCCTACAACAAGGGGATTGCATCGACAGTCGCCGAAACCCATTATTTGGCGGACGAAGTTGAAACCGTAAGCCAGAAGATGGAAGTAATGGAAAAGGTGTCACGTCGATCCTCGGTCCAGTTGGCGACGGGTTTTATCCGTTCGTGTCGCGAATCCGTCGAGAATATCATTCACCTTGGGAAAGAAGTGGAAATCACGACGCGGAAAATCGCCACCCTGACGGGCGAAGTCATCGACTTCGCCGCACATTCCTTACCGGTCAGCGATGCCGTGAGGCTCGGGATGATCGGCGTATCCCATGCGCTCGGGACTGTGATCAAATACGGATTGATGCTCGCTGCAATGGCTGTTGTCATCGCCTACTGGAAAGGCATGACGATACAAATGGCGATGGCCACGGTCACGGCGAACTATTTGGCCAACAGTCTTGTCCTCTTGGCGGCTAAGGTCGCTCTGTTTACCGGGATACCATTGTTGATCGCGATGGCGATTTCGGCGGAAATGGCAAACCGGAAAATTGCCGCTCTCAACGGCACCTTGACACCTTTGCAGCAAGCGGCGGAGGCTGTGGCCGAAGCGTGGCAAAAATGGTCACAAATTATCGCCGGTGGAATGTTGGACGGGTTCGCCGTCGCCCTTTGGGCGGTTAGTAAGTCACTGGCCTTCATCGCAGACCTGCTAAAATTTGCCGATGACGCGACCGGTGGCTGGCTGGTTTCCCTACTGCGTATGACCGGGACGCTCATGGGATTCTACACAATCCTCATGGCGGTCAATGTCGGGTTCAGAATGTTGGCTAATCTTGCGATATTCAAGCCGATCATTGCCGGTATCAATGCGACCATCGCAGCTTCGCGAGCGTTGTTTGTGGCTCAAAACGCGAACATTGTGGCGCAGCACGGAGCAAATTCCGCTTTGAGTACGTATATCTGGCTGCAAACCAAAGCGACTGCCGTCGCTTTGTGGAACCGCGTCATCGGATCGCTCGGCATGGTTGCAACGGGGATTACTTCATGCGTCATTGGCACGTCGGCGTGGATCGTTGCGCAACTGGGGCTGAATTCCGCCATGACGTATTTTGTAGCCCTCACGGTCGTACTCCCTCTTATAGCCGCCGCAATATGGCTGATCGTCGAAGGCGTCAAATGGATGTGGCAGTGGTTCAACAGCTCTCGCAAGGAAGCGGAGTTGAGCGAGGAGGCGGCAAAGAAGCTCCAGGAGGTTTCGGAGAAATACCGAAACGGTCTCCGCGAAACCATCGAGCTCCACAAGGGCATGACCGAGGCGATCAACAAGTATCATGACGCCGCGAAGACGCCCGCTCAAATCACGGCGGATCGAAACCGGCAGTTGCAAGACCTGATTGAAGAGCCGTTGCGATTGAAAAAACAGATCGACGACTTGACGGCGGACATCGAAAGCCGAAAAAAGTTGATCGCCAACCAAACGCAAAAAGGCGTCAAAGACGAACTTCTGGCGAGAAACGAGGAGGCGATCAAGACCTTGAACGAACTTCAGGAGATGCAATCGAAACTCAAGCCGATGACGCAAGAGACGATCGCGGCCTACAATGCCGAAACGCTTGCCAACGAGATGAGCAAACGAGACGTCGCGAAATACCTCCCACAAATCACGGCCCAAGAGGAGCTGGATCGGGCGACCCGTGAAATCGAGGAATTGTTGGCAACCGGCAAAATCGATCTTGCGAAGCGTAACGCCATGCTCGATTCCGCCGTGCAAACATTTGAGCAAAACGACGAAGCAAAAAAACTCATCGGCAAGTTTTCCGACATGATCAAAACGCCGATTCAAGGATTTACGGAATTGTCCGAGCAGCTTCGGTCCGTTCGCGATGCAATGGAGCCGCAAGATTTCGCCGCCGCAAAGCAGAAGTTGCTTGACGACCTGAAGAGTCAAATGGGGATCGCGAAGTATTTCGAGGACGCCGACTCGTTGGCCGGTCGTCAAAACTCGTTGTCCGAGTTTTACGCGATTTTGGAACAGTACGCCCAAGCGTCCGGATGGGCGGAAAGCGAGCTGCTTGACGCCAAACGCCGCGCCGCCAAAAGCCTCGAACAGCAATCGGACGTCGGCAGGCTCATGCTGGAGGCGACGGAAAAACTCAAACCCGTCGCCCAGAAACTGGAAGACGCCTACGCGAAGATCGACGCCGAAGCCGCCGCGTGGACCTGGAGTCGAGATGTCGTCGACAAAATGAAAGACATGACCTTTGAAAAGCTCATGGGAAAAGCTGAGGCGAACTCCGCGAAGTCCGGCGACAACCAGGCTCTTGTCAAAGGAGCCACTGCTTACCTTGACTTTCAGCGGCGCGACGTGAGCAAGGATCATATCAAAGCGATCAAGGATAACTCCGTCAAACAGACGGCTTACGCCAAAACAACGGCGGAAAAAATCACGACAATTGCCGATAATCGCGTGGAGTACGAAACGATAGGATAATCGAAAATGATTTATGATATTGCTATCATCTCCCACACGGGAAAGTACGACCTGGAATCGAATGAAGTTTCGATTACCTATCATGCCTATACGGACGATTGGCGCGACGGCCCGCTTGCAATCGCTCAAAAAGGAACGTCCAGCGTGATCGTGGACGACCTGGGCGACGTTCAGGGCTGGCTCCGCCCCGGAACGCCATACCAGTTCGCCAACGAAATCGATTTGAATATCATCGCCTCGGAGGTGGACGTTTCTGAGCGGACCGTGATCAAAGGTGACGATAAATACGACCTTCGAATCAGTGGTAAAAACATCCAGCTCGCGCGGAACCTCTACCGTGAAGCGGAGATTCGCTGGACCGTGCGGCAAACTTTCAAAATGCGGTCGCGAATCAACCAGAAGCCGAAAGATGAGCCGAGCGTCGACGACAACTTTACTTACGACGCCTCAAAGGAAACATATGAGGTGCCGTTTGTGCGTGACGCCATTTCCGGGAAGCTGATCCTCAACAGCGCGGGGGACCCTTTTATTCCAACGCCGACCACGAAAAAGGTAATACGGTGTTTCGCGTTGGCGCGTAAGGAGCGGATCAACCGGGTTAAGTTTTATGAGCAGTACGAAAACGTCGTCAACGCGGATTCGTGGTACGGAGCACCTCCGGAAACGATTCTCATGGAATCGATTATTCCGAAATGGGACGGCTCGCTGTTCAATGTGACATACAGTTACAAATATAAAGAAGACGGCTGGCGCGAGAAATATCTTGACACCGGATATCGGAAACGGGATGAAAGCGGCGTCTATCCGATCCTGTCGGACAGCGGAACGCAAATCGAATCACCGGCAAGACTGGACGGAAAAGGCTGGACGATCGAGGAGATGGACTCCCCAGGCTTCGACGTGCCCGAAGAGGGAGCGATGAAATACCGTGCCCTGCCGCTCGCCCCTCTTCTCATTCCCAACCCCTACACGGTGAACAGGATCGAATACCAATGAGCAATGGCGTTTTGATTGAGCGGGAAAGAGCCAAGCACCTGATGACGCTGCTGGAGAATGCGCGAAACAGAGAGGTCCCGCCCCTTGGCCCCGACCTCTTGGCGGTCATAACGAACCTGATTTCATCGACTATATCAAACTCGGTTTCGCCTGTCCTAATTACCGAACACTGGCAAAAACGCGACGACGAAAATCTCGTTTATGGAAAATGCCGCAGGCTGTGGTATGACGCCGAAAAAGGCAAGTACGAAATCGCCGACTGGAACGAGGACGAATACTCCATTTTCAGCCCGTTCACGACGGAATGCCCGCACGGAATAGGCGACCGCGTTTTTGCCGCGTTCCGTGGCCGCTGGGAATGCCTGGAACGCCCCAGCTTCCGCACCGGCGTCCTTCAAGAAACCTTCGTCGAAAACGAACAGGAAACCGGCCGCGCCCGGGTCCGGCTCCATGTTGCCGACTACGAAAACAGCAGCGAGGAAAACGGTGCCAAGATCAAGCTCGGCGACGAAATCGTGACCGCGTATTGTACCAAAGCCGATCCCGGCGACACCATCCCAAGCGGTGCCAAGGTCGATCTGTGGTTCGTCAACAACCGCTGGGATATGGTCAATATGACCTGCATCGGAGAGGAGTAGACA
>JAVBTU010000318.1:0-4452 GCA_031556015.1 Thermoguttaceae bacterium | reverse complement strand
GGCTCTCCGCTTTGGAGCAGGAGAAGTTCGGCTGGACTCACGCCGACGCCGCGGGGGTTCTCGGTCAAAACTGGAAGCTTCCGGAGCCGTTGACGAATTTGATGATGAATCACTTGATTCTCGACGAATCGGTCGCGAATTTCGACAAAAACCCGGAGCAAGTCGTCGTCTCTCTTTCCGCCTTGATCCCTTCGGCGACCCGGGAAGAGTGGATGGAAAAAACCTTGTTTATGAAATTTTATCCGGGCGTCGTCGGTTCGAAAGCGACTCCGTTGGAACACTTTTTCGCGAAAGTGGACAAAGAGTTCGAACAGTCCGCGGCAATCCTCCAGATTTCGAAACCGAAACGACTGCTTGTCGATTATTTGTAGTCGTTCATTAGCCGCGGAGCATACGCGCTTTTTTTGACTCTCACGAAAGACTTTCCGCCGCGAACGCGACGCCGAGGTTCGATTCCTTGAGCTTGTCGGCGATTTTTTGCGATTCCTCTCGGTCCCGGCAAAGGGCGAAAAACGCCGTTCCACTGCCGGACATCCTCACGGCGGGACAGTCGAACTCTTCCAACGTTTTTCGAACATTGTCCAGATCCGGACAAAGCTCAAGCGCGGCGTTTTCCAAACGATTGAACAGGTGCGAAGCGAATCGCGGCAACTCGCCGGATCGGGCCGCTTCGAGAACCGGTTCGACTGTCTTGGGAGACGTGTGTTCCATTCGATCATACTGCTTGAAAACCGCGGCAGTCGAAAGTCGCGGCTCGGGAACAAGCACGGCGAAGTGATATGTCGGCAACCCGGAAACCGGCTCGGTCAACTCCCCCTGCCCGCGACAGACGACCGGTTGGGAGTGAATGAAAAGCGGAACATCCGAGCCGAGAACGACGCTTTGGGCCGCTAATTCCTCGCGCGGAATGCGTAAGTCGTACGCCGAATCAATCAGCAGCAGCGCCGTTGCCGCATCGCTGGTTCCACCGCCGAGGCCGGCTTGGGACGGGATTCGCTTGTGGAGCGTGACGCGACCGCCGAGTTCTTTGCCGACGTACCGCTGCATGAACCGAATCGCTTTGCACACGCTGTTCGATTCCCCGTCGGGAATGAATTCCTCGTCGTCGAAATATTCCTCGCGAATGATTTTCAAATCGAGAACATTTCCTTCGCCCGGTTCGAATTCGATCGTATCGTAAAACCCGATCGGAACGGCAAAAGTCAGGATTTCATGGAACCCGTCCGGCCGTTCCCCGAGCAATTCGAGAAACAAATTCAATTTCGCCGGAGCCTGTCGGGTAAAGCGTTGTGAGATCATGGTCGGAAATTAAAGAGCCGCATGTGAAGCGCAGCGTAACTTGCGGAACAAAGGGCGGTAAATCACGATGCCCCCCATCGTCGTACAATTCTAAGCAATGCTCGCGAAATTCACAGACGCTTCATAAAAATGACAACACGACTCGTACATTTTTGTGACAGCCTACGCCGTTTAGCGTTTTTGGAGCGCGGCGTCTCGCCCGCATGAGAAGCATTCCTCTCAATCTTTACGCAGGAAAAAACGGATTTTTCCTCGCCTCCGTCGTAAGAGAGGCTGTCGTAATTTAGGCAAAGTAGGCAATGAATAATCAGGTTGAAATGACCAAAACGCCGGTCCCCTCTCCCCGGTAATCCGGGGAGAGGGTTAGGGTGAGGGGAAATGAAGCTTCAAACAGCTCCACCCCCTCACCCTAACGCTTGCCGTTCAATCGCTCTGCCGGACAGTTCGCTCCCTCGTTCTCCGCCGCCGTCGTCGGAGACCAGGGCCAGTAATTGTGCAGAATCGCCCACGAACGGCTTCGCATATCAGGATTCCTTGGACTTTCGAAAAAACAGGTTCCAAAGAGCAGATCCTACATTTTGACATTCCCGAGGTTGACGGTTCGGTACGATGCCTTATTATTGAGGCTCGGTATTCACGAACGGATCGGCAGTACGAGATTCCCGTCGCGTTGATTCCGTAGGAGAAGGAAAATAAGAGCAACTTGCTCAACAGACGGTGAAACGGAGATGGTCAATCTGCCGCGCGGCAGTGTTTCGTCTCTTCGGTGGGCAGTACAAATATTATCACGGTCCTTCTTAACGTTTTTTTTGTCATCATCACTCCAGAAAAATTATATTACGGTATGAACCGCGAACATAGCCACGAGATTTTTTCCAAAGCTCTCCAGTTGATTCCGGGCGGGGTGAATAGCCCGGCACGAGCTTTCGGCGGGGTCGGCGGCGAACCGGTCGTGTTCGATCACGGAGAAGGGGCTTATCTTTTCGACGTCGATGGAAATCGATATCTCGATTATGTGCAATCTTGGGGGCCGATGATTCTCGGGCATTAGCATCCGCTCGTCGTCGCCGCGTTGGAAGAAGCGATCGCGAAAGGGACCAGTTTCGGCGCTCCGACCGCCGCGGAAAACGAGTTGGCCGAGCTGATCATTGCCGCGGTTCCTTGCGTCGAGAAAGTCCGTCTGGTCAATTCCGGAACCGAAGCGACGATGAGCGCGATCCGGCTGGCCCGAGGCTATACGGGCCGGTCCAAAATCGTCAAATTCATCGGCAATTATCACGGGCACGTCGACTCGCTCTTGGTTGCCGCCGGAAGTTCCGCCGCGACGCTCGGCGTTCCGAATTCGCCCGGTATTCCCGAAGGGACGACACGGGACACGTTCCTTTTGCCGTACAACGATGTAGACGCGGTCCACAAGTTGTTCGACGAACACGGCAAGGAAATCGCCGGCGTGATCGTCGAGCCGGTCGCCGGAAACATGGGCTGCGTCGCCGGGAGCTCCAATTTCCTCTACGAACTGCGCCATCGGACCCGGGACTGCGGAGCGGTGCTGATTTTCGACGAGGTAATGAGCGGCTTTCGCGTCGATTTCGGCGGAGCGCAGCGTCGGTTCAGCATCACGCCCGACTTGACGACGCTTGGCAAAGTGATCGGCGGCGGACTCCCGGTCGGAGCGTTCGGCGGGAAAGCGGAAATCATGGACGCGTTGCTCCCGGTCGGAAAAGTTTTCCAAGCGGGAACGCTCAGCGGCAATCCGTTGGCGACTGCGGCAGGAATCGCGACGCTCAAGTATTTGCGGGACAACAACCCGTACCCGAAGCTCGAACGGCTCGGCGCGATGCTCGCCGAAGGGCTGGAAGATGAAGCCCGGGACGCCGGAATTCCGGTCGCTTTGGAGCATTGGGGGACGATGTTGACCCTGTTCTTCCTCGGCGACGGACACAATACCGCGTCGAACGACGAGAACAAAACCGATTCGGTCAGCGTCGGCGGGAACAAAGTCGTTCAAGCGGCGGGAACGAGTTCGTCCGGGAACTGTTTTACGAACAAGATCGTCGACTGGGACACCGCTTCGAAATGCAATGTCGAGCGGTACGCGAAGTACTTTTGGGGAATGCTGGAGCGCGGCTTCTATTTTCCGTGCAGCCAGTTTGAAGCACTGTTTATCTCCGAAGCGCACACACAAGCCGACATTCTCAATACGATCAAAGCCGCCGGCGAAGTCTTCCGGACGCTTTGATTTCACTTCAATAAAAGAGCCGCATGTGAAGCGAAGTGAAACTTGCGGAACATAAAACGGTGTTCCGCAAGCTACGCAAGTTACACAATGCTTCACATGCGGCTCCTTATTCGGACCGCTTTAAAATCCAAACAAACTCTCGTTCGAATCGGCGCCGGAGTAATCGTCGATCGGCGTCCAGTCGGCCAGTACCTTGTCCGCGGCCCGCTCGTAAAGGGCGAGGGTCGCGACATCCGTCGGCGGTTCCAGCACGACCGGCATATCGACCGACGTCGGATCGTCCCAGTACCGCTGGATCGCGGAAGATCCGTTCGTTTCAACGGCTTGACTTTGCAGCGTCGTTTCCTGAATCTGTTCCGCGACCGATTCCAACGTGTCGCAAAGGATGCTCTGGTAAACGCTCTGCGCAATATCCGTCGAGGGGCGGGCGAGGACTTGGAGATCCGCGAGTTTGAAAACGCGAACATCGCCGAAATAGGAAACCGTTTCGACGTACATTTCGTAGACGCCGGAAACCGCGTAGAGATGTCGCACGGAAATCCGATTGCCCGGGCCGCCGTTAATCACCGTTTCCATCGTGTCGCCCCAACGCACCGTCCACTTCATGATCGGGTCGTTTTGCGTGTTCATCGCCTCAATGTCCCAACCCTGCCCTTCCCGGGCGTTGAAGGACATCGCCCCGTAAACCGTGTAAGTCGGCGCTTCGGTGAGAATATTGATCCCCAATTCGTAAGGGTCGCTTCGTTTGCCGGACGAATTCTCGACGATGAACCGGATCGGATACAAACCGGGTTCGGGAATGATCCCCTCCGATAGAAATGTAACGATTTCGCCGTATTCGATCCCTTGGGTCGCCCAATCGCCGATTTCGCCGAAAATGCCGTTGTTATTGAAATCCCAAAGGTACTTTTGTC
>JAVBTU010000383.1:0-4963 GCA_031556015.1 Thermoguttaceae bacterium | reverse complement strand
CCTTCACTCGCCAAGCGATCCAAATTCGGCGTCGGCGTGTCCGACCCGAACGGCCCGACATCGGCGTACCCCATGTCGTCGATGAAAATGATGATCACATTCGGCGTTTCCGCGGAGATTCCGGGTGACACCAAAAAAACGGCGAACAGGGCGAGGAATATTGCTGTGAATTTCATGAGTGCGGTAGGGGTGTGGGAAAGGAAGTTATTCCGGTTTTACTCCTTTTTCGTGTTTGGCGAACCCCATGGAGAGCGGTTCGTAAGTTCCGACGATATCGACGTTTGCGCGGTCGGGAATTTTCGCTTCGAGCCCGGCCAGCCAGTACGTCGCGTTGACCAGGAGGCGACGGTATCCTTCACTCTGAAAGTCCTTGGCACAGCCCATCGTCGTCGTGAACGCTTCTCCTTTTTTGCCGTCGGGAATCTGGAACGTTTTCGTCCAGGCGATCGGCATTTTCGGATCGTTTTTCGGTCCTTCGACCGGGGGATCGGTCGCGTTCATTCCGGAAAGAACCTCGCCGAGTACCAACGGTTTCGAGTCCCCCGGAAGCGGCAGCCGGACCCGGTACACGTCGGACGGGCCGAACATGTTTTCGCAACCGTTGACGATTTTGCATTTTTCCCGGTCCGGCGCAATGACGCCGCGAGTCGCTTCGACGCCGTGGTGCCCGTGGTGATCGATCCATGTTTCGCCGAGGACCAACCGCCCGAACCCCTGTTGCCAAGGGCCGCCGTTGTCGTCGTAAGCGAAGCTGTAACGGGAATAGGTTTGTCCGGCCGGAATGTTGAACGCGTGGGTCGAAGTCCGAATCCCGAGGACCGGTTTGCCCGACTTGAGATACGCGTCGATATATTTCATCTGTTCGTCCGGCAAATCACGGAACCGCAGGAAGAAAAGCGCGACGTCCGCTTTTTCCAGCGATTCGAGGCCGGGAATGTTGTCGAGCACGGTCGTTTCGATCTCGCCGGTTTTCGGATCGATCGCGTACAGCACGGTGCAATCGAATCCGTGGTGCTTCGCCAGAATTTTGCCGAGTTGGTTGAGCATCTGTTCGGAGCGGTACTCTTCGTCTCCGGAAACAAGTACGACATTCTTCCCCGAGCCGGGCAGACCGGGCGCTCCGGGAAACGTCGACCAGAGTTTTTCACCGGCGAGACAGGGGAACGTTGCGCAAAACAGGAGGAGTAAAACGAGGGGGGAGTGGAGTCTCATGGTATCTGATTGTGGGGTGGTTGAGAGCATTTACTTCATTTCCTTGACGGCGATGTGGATCGTTTTGACGCCGGGGATCGTGCCGACGGCGGTTTCGATGCGATTGACTTCGGCTTGAAACAGGTCGCCGGACGCGCGAATGACGACCGTCGATTTACCGTCGCGAAACCCGTCTTCGACCGCTTTGGCGATTTCCTTTTCCTGCGTTTCCTTGTTGGAGGACAGAGGCGCTCCGGACGTGCCGCCGTCGAGATAAACGACGCTGTCCATACCGCTGCCGTCGACGGTGATCACCGTCGAGTCCCGCTCGCTGACCGCTGAACCGAAATACGCCGGCGGGAGTTGGACCGAACTCGATTGGTCCAACGTCGAGCAGACGAGGAAAAAAATCAGCAGCAGGAACGTGATGTCGATCATCGGCGTAATATCCATTTCCGCCGAGTCCCGATTCCTTCGTCGCAACAAGACCAAATTCCCGCCGCGACTGACGTATTGTTTAGGATCCGGATGTTTCATATAGTAGTCAACGGAGCGGGAAGCGTAAGCGAGCGTTATTTCTCATTTCTCATTTCTCATTAAAATGTTTCGTTTTGTTCTCGGAATCACGGGCGCCAGTGGGGCGGTTTATGGGGTGCGACTGTTGGAGACGCTGTTGGGGAGTCCGTGCGAGGTTCACGTCGTTCTCAGCCCGACGGCGGAGCTGGTGATTTTGGACGAACTGCCCGGTTTGCAGCGCAACGACGATCCGAAGCAATTTCTCCGGTCCGCGATTCGTCGGGCGGGAGAGCGATTCGGGCTGCGACCTTACGACCAAGATAATGGAAAAACCGCGCCGCCGCAAGAGAACCTTTTCGTCCATCACTGGGACGACTATTTCGCGCCGATTTCCAGCGGCTCGTTCGCGACCGACGGGATGATCGTCTGCCCTTGCACGGGAAGTTCTTTGGGGCATATCGCCTCGGGAATCAATCGGCATCTGATTCATCGCGCCGCGGAAGTTCACCTCAAGGAAAAGCGTCCCTTGATTCTTGTTCTTCGGGAAACGCCGCTTTCCCGCATTCACTTGCAGAACTTGCTGCGTGTGGACGAAGCGGGAGGGACGATTTTGCCGGCTTCGCCGCATTTTTACGGGTTCGCGCCCCATGCGGCGGATTTGATCGATTCGGTCGTCGCGAAAATTCTCGACCAGTTGCGAATCCCCCATACGCTGGGCAATCGCTGGAAAGGGGAGTGATTTACGACTTTGCAGTTTTTTGCTCTGATTGACACACGACCTCCGGCTTCTCGATTTTGGCGACTTTGCGGTTCATTGCGTTAATTCAATTAAGAGGTAAAATTCTTTTTCGGCCTTTTTTCATTCCCCCCTTTTGCACCCCTTCCCTCAATGATCATTTCCATCGGCAGCGATCACCACGGCGTTTTGATTCGCATGAAGTTGTGCGATATGGTCCGACAACTTGGTCATGAAGTGAAAGATCACGGCCCGACGATGGAGAATACGGAACCGGTCGATTACCCGGACATCGCAAGGCAGGTCGCTAAGGAAATCAGCGAGGGAGAAGCAGACCGCGGAATCCTGATCTGCGGGACCGGGTTGGGAATGTGCATCGTCGCGAACAAATATCCCGGGATCCGGGCCGCCCCGGTTTCCGACGAACTGACGGCCGAGCTGAGCCGTCGGCATAACGATTTGAACGTGTTGTGTCTCTCGGGAGACATGCTCAGCGAAAAAATGATCGACCGGCTCGTCGACATTTGGGTTTCGACGGAATTCGAGGGGGGCCGACAC
The DNA here is from genome assembly GCA_031556015.1 of Thermoguttaceae bacterium. GTDB lineage: Bacteria > Planctomycetota > Planctomycetia > Pirellulales > Thermoguttaceae > JAVBSX01. Next base: position 1,962 of record JAVBTU010000383.1, on the reverse strand, counting down.
GCCCGACGTCTTGAAAAAATCGCAAATCTGGAATCGGGAAACGACAAATGAGCCAAGCACTGGAGCACAGGCTTCCAGCCTGTGTCACGGGCAAGATGCCCGTGTTCCAACAAGATGCCCGTGCTCCAAATTGATGCAAATTTCACACGCGAATGTCCATCAAGTTCACCAAAATGGAAGGGGCGGGAAACGATTACGTTTACGTGAATTGTTTCGATCAGCCGATTCCCGAACAACCGGAGCGGTTGGCCGTTGCGATTTCCGATCGTCATTTCGGGGTCGGCGGGGACGGGCTCGTGCTGATTTTGCCGGGCGAATCCGCCGACGCTCGCATGCGCATGTTTAACGCCGACGGGTCCGAAAGTGAAATGTGCGGAAACGCAATTCGTTGTGTCGCGAAGTTTCTCTACGATCACGACATTCGTCGCAAGGAAACGCTCGTGATCGAGACGGGAGCAGGCCCCAAGTCGCTGCAACTGTTCCCGAATTCCCAATCGGGTCGCATCGAAAAAGTTCGCGTCGATATGGGGGAGCCGATTTTAAATCCGGCGGAAATCCCGACGCTTTTCCGTTCCCCCTCCGGCGAAACGGAACCGGTCGTCGACGTTCCCTGGAGCGGATGGGACCGGGAATTTCGTACAACTTGCGTTTCGATGGGAAATCCGCACTGTATTACGTTCGATCTTTTGCCGACCGACGAAAACGTACTCGGGCTCGGTCCGAAAATCGAAACCGATCCCCGCTTTCCACGCCGGGTCAACGTTGAATTCGTGGAGTGCATTTCGCCGACGGAGCTGAAAATGCGTGTGTGGGAGCGCGGCAGCGGCGAAACGCTCGCCTGTGGAACCGGGGCGTGCGCGGTCGCGGTCGCGGGGGTACTTTCCGGTCATTGCGAACGAACGGTGTTGATTCACCTGACCGGCGGCGACCTGGAAATCGAATGGTCCGCCGAAGATAATCACGTGTACAAAACCGGGCCGGCTCGGGAAGTGTTTTCGGGCGTGTATTCGATGTACGGAGATTATTAGTCAATTGAAATCATTTGCCGTTCCGCAAGCTTCGCGTGCGGCTCTTTTATGGGCGACAAAATTCCCAAACATATCGCGATCATCATGGACGGCAACGGCCGCTGGGCCAACAGCCGGGGGTTGCCGCGCTTCGAGGGGCATAAGGTCGGCGCGGAAGTCGTTCGCAAGATTACCGAATATTGTAGTGAAATCGGGATCCGGCAGCTCACGCTCTATTGCCTGTCCAGCGAAAACTGGAAACGTCCCAAGGAAGAGCTTGAACTGCTGATGCAGCTTCTCTCGACGTACCTTGTCGGAGAACGTCCGACGATGAAAAAAAACAACATCCGACTTGCGATCATCGGCAGTCGCGCGGGGATTCCGGAGTCCGTCCTCGCGGAAATGGACGAAAGCGTCCGGCTTTGCGCCGCCAACGATGGGTTGTGCCTCTGTTTGGCGATCAACTACGGAAGTCGCGGCGAAATCGTCGACGCCGTCAAATCAATCCTGGCCGAGGGGAAAAAAGCGGACGAAATCGACGAAGCCGTGATTGCCGACCATCTCTACACGAAAGGAATGCCCGACCCGGACCTGTTGATCCGGACGGCGGGCGAAATGCGACTGAGCAATTATCTGCTTTGGCAGCTCAGCTACGCGGAAATCTGGGTCACGCCGACCTGTTGGCCCGACTTTACCGCCGAAACGCTCCAGGAAGCGATCACCGACTACACTCACCGGGACCGAAAGTTCGGCGGGTTGGTGGTGGAATAGACGGCAGTCGGCAGATAACAGACGGCTTTTCTTCCTGCCGTCTGTCGCCTGTTGTCTACTGTCTTATTTTATCCCTTACTCCAACGGATTGAAAACCAATCCGGTCAAAAGTTTCGGATAAAAATAGGTGCTCTTGGCCGGCATTCGTTCGCGGAGCAGGCTCAGGTTGCGAATCTGATCGACC
>JAVBTU010000013.1:0-4451 GCA_031556015.1 Thermoguttaceae bacterium | reverse complement strand
GTCCTCGGTGGAACGCATCGTCGCTATGCCAGGATCGGTGACATCATTGTTTGCAGCGTCAAACAGGTGATCCCCGGAAGCAACGTCAAAAAAGGCTCGATCGTCAAAGCGGTCGTCGTCCGTACGAAAAAATCCGCCAGGCGTGAAGACGGCAGCTACGTTAAGTTCGATTCCAATGCCGCCGTGTTGATCGACAACGAAAAAAATCCCCGAGGAACGCGTATCTTCGGTGCCGTGGCCCGGGAACTCCGGGAAGACGGATTCATCAAAATTATCAGTCTTGCGAGCGAGGTGGTCTAATGCGTATTTGTAAAGATGACATGGTGGTGGTGCTGTCCGGGGCGGATGTCGGAGAACGGGGACGTGTCATCTCCGTCGACCGCGAGAAAGAAACCGTGATCGTGGAAGGCGTGCATACGATTCACAAGCACGTCAAGCGGAGCAAACGCAATCCGCAAGGGGGACGTTTGACCAAAGAAATGCCCGTTCCGCAATCCAAAGTTCAGGTGATCTGCACATCCTGCGGAAAACCGACCCGGATCGGGGCGAAGACGATCGAAGACGGCAGCAAGTATCGCGTTTGTAAAAAATGCAATGCGCGACTGAGCCAGATTTCTCCCGCCAAGACGCGTAAGTAAAGCAGGCAAAAGCGTAATACGAACACAAGCAGGAGCACCCTCAAGGATTCCGTTGCGAATAACCGCGACAAATCGATAAATAATACCGAATCCCGCAGAGAATCACACAACGATAATCATGGAACCGCGACTTCAAGAGAAATACAAACAGACGATTGTGACGAGTCTCAAAACGAAACTCGGCAAGGGCAACGTCATGGCCGTACCGAAGCTGGAAAAAATCGTCCTGAACATGGGTTGCGGTTCCTCGATCAACGAGAAAAAGTACCTCGAAGAAGCGTTGGACGTTTTGACCCAGGTTTCCGGACAGAAACCGGTCATTACGAAAGCGCGCAAGTCGATCGCGAACTTCCGTTTGCGGATCGGCATGAATATCGGCTGCATGGTCACGCTTCGCGGGGCTCGGATGTACGAGTTTCTCGACCGTCTGATCTCCATTACGCTTCCCCGTGTTCGCGACTTTCGCGGATTGAATCCGAAGAGCTTCGACGGGCATGGAAATTACAATCTCGGTTTGACCGAACATTTGGTCTTCCCGGAAATCAACCCGGACAAGTTCACCAAGCCGCAAGGTATGAACATCACGTTCGTGACCAATGTCGACAGCGACGACGAGGCTCGCGAACTGCTCCGTGAATTCGGTATGCCGTTCCGTGCGACGGCCGCCATCCCCCGTTAAGACGCTTTATCGAGCCAGGACAATTTGCTCTGGCAACTGATTACTGACTACCGACTACTCACAATGGCTAGTAAAGCAAAAATCCTCAAAGCGAACGCCAAGCCGAAGTTCTCGACTCGTTCCGAAAATCGATGCCGACTCTGCGGACGTCCCCGCGCCGTTTATCGGAAGTTCGGAATTTGTCGTATTTGTTTTCTTCAATTGGCAAATCAAGGTTTGATCCCCGGTGTGAAAAAATCGAGCTGGTAAAAAAAGGAAAAATAGATTATGTTGACCGATCCGATTGCCGACATGCTAACCCGAATCCGAAACGCCGTACGCGTTGCGCATACGCATGTCGATCTGCCGACGTCCAAGCTCAAGTGCGGAATCGCCGACGCGATGAAACGTGAGGGGTACATTTGGGACTGGGAAAAAATCGATTCGACTCCGAGCGACCTGCTTCGCCTCCATTTGAAATATGGACCGAACGGCGAATGTGTCGTCCAACACATCAAACGCGTCAGTAAACCCGGCCGACGCGTGTATGGGGGTACTGAAAATTTGAAAAAGACCGTCCTCAACGGCTTGGGAATCCGCATTGTCAGCACCAATCGCGGCATCCTCAGCGACCGGGAAGCGAAAGAAAAGAATATCGGCGGTGAAATCCTTTGCGAAATCTGGTAATTCGGTTTCACTCTCAGGAGAACGGTGGAGGCTTTCCAGCGCTGTTCTGATTGATCATCTCCCGGACACAAAACGTAGTATTCAGAGTCAAACATGTCACGTATAGGAAAAAAACCGATCCCGCTTCCCGCCGGTGTCAAAACGTCCGTCGGCGGAAATGTGATTACCGTGGAAGGACCGCTTGGCAAACTCCAGCAGGATTTTCGATCCGAAGTCGAATTCGCGCTGGACGAATCGGGCCAGAACCTCGAAGTGAAGAACGTTGCCGGAACCCGACAGGCCAACGCGATGCACGGTTTGTACCGCGCTTTGGTGAACAATATGGTCGTCGGCGTGACGAAAGGCTACGAAAAGAAACTGGAAACCTTCGGAACCGGTTATCTGTTCGCGGTTCAAGGAAAAGTCCTCCAGATACGCGCCGGATTCGCCAACGAAATCCAAATGGCGATCCCGGACGGGTTGGACGTCAAATGTCCCGATCAACAGCACGTTCATATCAAGGGGATCGACAAACAGCTCGTGGGGCAATTCGCCGCCGAAGTCCGGGCCGTTCGTAAGGCGGAACCGTATCTCGGAAAAGGGATCAAATACGAAGGTGAAGTCATTCGCCGCAAGGAAAGCAAAGCCGCGACCAAGAAATAGCACTGCAAATAAAATTTGTCGATTGCGTTTAACCGCCGTTCCTGGAACGGCGACGTAATACAAACAAGAGTACAACGCGTCGATCGATCCCCAGAATTCACGAATCGTCTACCGATCAGTTCCATGAAAAAGTTCAAAAAACTCAACCTCCAGAAAGAACGGCGGGCGTTCCGCGTCTCCAATGCCGTCAAACGGTATTCGACACGGCCGCGACTTTGCGTGTTCCGCAGCAACAAGCACATCTACGTGCAGATTATCGATGATAGCCAGGGTAAGACGCTGGTTTCCGCCGGAACGAACGACAAGGCCCTGAAGGCCGAAATCGGATTCGGTGGAAACTGCGAAGCTGCCCGAAAGATCGGTGAAGCCATCGCCAAAAAAGCCCTCGAAGCCGGCATCACGCAAGTCGCTTTCGATCGGCACGGATTTCTGTATCACGGTCGTCTCCAGGTTCTCGCCGACGCCGCCCGCAAGGCCGGTCTCGACATTGGAGCCGCTTCCGATAATTACACGGAAGAAGAACTCGCCGCGCGAGCCGCTAAAAAAGCCGCAAGCGGCAGTAAAAAACCGTCGGCCAAAAAAGAACAAAAAGGCGCCGCCAAAGCCGCCGGTCAAAATCGAGCCCCTAAGAAAAAGTAATACGACAGATTTCAGACGTCGGATGTCAGACGTCAGATTTCGGTGGTCAGTTGACAAAAGTAATTTCTGCCGTCTGCCTTCCGCCATCTGCTTTCTCATCTCCGTCCTCTGTCCTCTGTCCTCTGTCCTCTAAAGAATATGAGCGAAACAGGTCAAGGAAATCTCATCGATAAGGTCGTCAAGATCCGGCGTTGTGCCGCCGTGGTCAAGGGTGGTCGTCGTTTCAGTTTCTCCGCGCTGGTCGTCGTCGGCGACGGTAAGGGCAAAGTTGCCTGGGGTTACGGAAAAGCGAACGAAGTTCCGCCGGCGGTCGACAAAGCCGTCAAAGACGGATCCGGAAAACTGGAAGAAATCCAGTTGGAAGGAACGACCATTCCGCATGAAGTGCATGGGCATTTCGGTTCCGCGCGAGTCATTCTCGTCCCGGCCGGTCCGGGAACGGGCGTCATTGCCGGTGCGGCCGTTCGAGCCGTCTGTGAAGCGTGCGGTATCCACGATATTTTAACCAAGAGTTTCGGAACGGCGAATCCGACGAACGTCGTCAAAGCGACGATCGACGCGTTGACGCAGTTACGGTCCAAGAGCGAAGTCGAACGTTTACGAGGAGTGTCGTTGTCATGAACCTACACGATGTCAATAACGGAATTCAAAAGAACAGCGCGACGAAGCGTTTGGGCCGGGGCACCGGGAGCGGTTTAGGGAAAACGTCCGGTCGCGGTCATAAAGGCCAAGGTTCCCGTGCCGGTTTCTCCATGCCTCCGTACTTCGAAGGCGGTCAGATGCCGCTGGCCCGACGGATTCCGAAACGCGGTTTCAACAACAAGCGTTTCGCCGCCAAGGTCGTCGCCGTCAATCTGGAAGACCTCGAATACGGTTTCGCGAGCGGCGGCGCCGTGACGCCGGAAATCCTGGTCGAGCGAAAGATCGTCAAACAGGTTTTCGATCAAATCAAAATTCTCGGGGTCGGCGAGTTGACCAAGTCGCTCACCGTGTCCGCTCACGCTTTCTCCAAAACGGCCCAATCGAAAATCGAAGCCGCCGGCGGGTCCGTCACTATTCTGCCGGGACCGAAGCCGGTCGTGAAGAACAAAATGGGGTCGAAAAAATCCAAATCGAAGTAATTTCCGTTTCCGGCGACGGACGCTCGAAGCCCCTTTGACGTCCGCTGCTCTCAACAAGGAAGAGCA
>JAVBTU010000099.1:0-2572 GCA_031556015.1 Thermoguttaceae bacterium | reverse complement strand
AACAAACCGCCGACCTGTCGCAGGGCGTCGTTCGTTTGATCGTTCAAATCTTTCGCGAGCCGTTGACGCGATTCGTTCCATTGGCCGAGCAGGATCGGCTGGAGATTCGCCGCGAACCGGTCTCCGAGGTCGCTCTGGATTTGAATTTGCGGATTCTCGATCGTTCCGGAAACGGTCAGTTCGGCGTCGAGCCCGTCGATTCCATTGGCAATCGTGGAGAGCATCGTCTCGAAATCCGAACCGCGAACATTCGGCGGCAGTGTCGGCGTCAAACGGATCGACGATTGCGTAAACCGGACCCGCCCGTCAAGCTGCTCACCGTTGCGGTCGACGACGGCGTAAAACCGCGAAAGACCGGGCGAAACGGCGAAAGCGAGACTTTCTTCCTTGCCGAGAATTCGAGCCGGCAGTTCCATACTCGGACAAGCGATCATGTACCGCTGCTTCGGAATCTCCGAACGCTGGTCCAAAATCGCCGTAATATAGATTCGTGGTACCGTGAGATCGTTCGTCGTGGACGCGGTATTGTCGGCGACGGGATTCGAACCGAACGGCGCTTCGAAAATCGGTCCGCACAGCGCAAGGGAATCCCTGGGCGACGCTCCGAGCGGCGAGTCGGCGAAGATCGCGTCCCGCTGTTGCGGCGTCCCGATTTCCAACGGCTCCGAATCGAGGCAAATCTGGATCGTCGTCGCCTGTTCCCAATTCGCGGCGGGGGACGCAATATCGTACATCCGTCCGACGAAATAAACCGGTTTGTCCTCGAACGTTAGATCGCCGTCGAATTCGACCCGCTTGACGCAGTATTCCGTAATGTTTTTGCGGCTTTCAAACACGACGTCGGTTCCACGGGGCCGTTTGAAACCGAACCAGGATGTTTCTTTTTCTTCCGGTTCGTTCATCATCTCGTTGACCGACTCGATCCAGGCGAGGATCGTCGCAAACCGTTCGTTCAATTCCGACCCGATCAGAATTTCCGAAACGAACTGCTGATCGATTTTCGGCGGTTTGAGGTTTTTAATCTTCGAAATGTCGTCTTGCAGCGATTGTTTCAAGGCGGTCGCTTCGTTTTTTGCACTCTTTTGCAGCGTATTGGCTTCGGAGACGAGCGTCTGCAAATCGGTTTCGAGCGATCCGGCGTCCTGGAGTACCGCGGCGAGGGATTCGAGCGGATTGGGTTTTTGCTTGCTCGAATCCTGCACGGCGGAGCGGATTCGCTGGAGCCGTTGCGAAACCGTTTGCGTTTTTTGGAACAACGGCTGGAGTTCTTCCTTCCACTTTTCAGACATTCCGTCGGCGATTTTGGCCGATTCGAACTGCTCCTTGAGCAGACTCAGAGTTTGCGGATCGAGTTTTCCGGACAGGAGCGTCGACCAGTCGTGGTCGAGGTTCGGCGCGAACCAATCGGGAAACCGGGTTTTGAAACGGTCCCAAATTTCCCGGGGAACGAACAACTTTTCGTCGCCGGAATCGGCCCGATAGTGGATGCCGCGAATTTCGACGGTATTGAGCCGGTACAGTTTTTTCAACAAATCGTCCGTGTTCAATACGGCGTCGAGCGAATCGACGGTCGCAAATTGTTTACCGGCTTGCGACGGATTCGGGATCCGGATTCCTTCCATCCGGAGCGTCCCTTGCAGCGGCTCGAACGATGTGGAGCGAACGGAAAGTTCCAAACCCGTTTTCGACTTGACCACGCCGATAAGCACAAGCTGAGCGATTCGATTCCGCGCAGCGCCGACCGCGAGAATAATCACGGCGATCAGCAATATTCGGGGAATCAGTTGTTTCATGACCCGGGTGCCCCGGTAGGCGGCTGGAGATTCCGCTCCTATAAGTAAGCCGCGAGATGGTCGTTTCACTCCCGATCTCGCTTATTGTAAAAATTCACTATCTTTTTTCGGAATTGGATAAAATTATTTGTTCATCGGCGCAATCTTCCGAAAACATTGCGCCGAAAGGTAATACACCGGAAAAAACAGCACGCAGCCGATCAGCAGATTTCCGAGGACGAGCGTGTTGTTGAGCATCGTCCAAGCGCCGAGGGGCAGCGTGTAAAGTGTCGAACCGAGCGTTTGGACCGCTGAATTATCGAGCAGTCGCGTCCCGATCCTGTCCGCAACGGGGTTCAAAGTGAGCGATACGAGCGTAAAGCCGACCATCGACGCGATTCCGTATACCAACCGACCGGGAATGAGTACTAAAAGCAACGCGAAAAAAGCGACCAGGATGTTCTCTTTCGGCAGTAATCCGATCAACATTCCGACGGCAACCGTCAGCGCGGAGCATCTCCACGATCCTTCGCTGAATAAAAGCCAATACAAATAAGAATGTCGATCCCTGCTCATGCCCATATTTCCTCTTGTCGTTTAGCCGTGCTCCCTAGGAGCCGGCGGGGCATTTTACAAAAACCCGCCAAACCAAACAAGGGGAAATTCCGACGTCTCAATATTTCTGCAAAAGAGCTTTTTCCAGAATGTCGTCTTCGATGAAAATGGGAAGCGGCGGATCGCAGGTCATTGCGACGGCGATCGCGTCGGACGGCCGGGTGTCGATCTCGATCAGCTCTTCG
>JAVBTU010000399.1:0-3693 GCA_031556015.1 Thermoguttaceae bacterium | reverse complement strand
TCTTCAGCGGGAATCTGAATGCCAGAAAGGGGGGGATCGCGTTGAACCGGAATGTCCAGGTCGGGACGGCGGCCGCCTGTTGGGGGGCGATTGATAAGAATAACTCCAACCTCGTGGAAGACCCGGTTTATGTCTTGGAAGGTCAAAACTTCTGCGGCACCCGCTGGATCGACGGATTAGTGATGAGTACGGGATTCTATGCGATTTTACCGCCGAACTCACCGACCTGCTTCGACAATTCGGATATCAGTGGAATGAGTGTGGGAATCACCCGCGCCGCCTCCAGTTGGCACACCGGCGGTGTCAATGTGGCTTTGGTCGACGGATCGGTCCGATTCGTCTCTGAGACGATTGATGCCGGTGATATGAAGGCACTATCCCCTTATGTCGAGCCCAACGTCAACTGGGAGGACAGCGGTAAAGCGAGTCCGTACGGCATTTGGGGCGGCATGTCGACGATCGCGCACGGCGAATCCACGAGTTTGCCGTAAGGCTTCCATCGGAGATGCATGGGCAAGTTTTGTCATTCTGAGTGTCGCGTACTCGCGTAACGAAGAATCTGGCGTATCCGCCAATACACAATGCAGTGTGGGTACGGTTTTAAACCAGATTCTTCGGAGTACCTCAGAATGACATAAATACACGTTATTCATGAGGTTGTCGATTATTCCCAGGCGAAAACGATGCCCTTACATTTTTAATCCTTCCCAGCAAAAGGTGTTTTCACGATGAGATATTCAACTCTGGTTCTAGGGATTGTTTTTTGTTTCGCCTTGTTCGTCGGTTGTAAAAAGGCTCCGTTCAAAACGGTTCCCGTAACCGTGACCGTCCTCTATAAAGGCGAGACCGTCGAGGAGGCTTTGGTTGCGTTCAAGCCCCTCACGGCGGGACCGGAAGTCCGCGCGGCCTCCTCAATGACGGACGCATCGGGCAAGGCGATTCTTATGACACCTCCAGGCGTCAAAGGGGTCATACCGGGCAAATACACGGTGACGATCATGAAAACGCCGGCTATCGGGAAGACGAAGGACACGGCTTCCGCCGCGCCGGCTCCAAAAACCTACGACGAAGCGATGGCGGCGAGCCAATCAGGTCAGTTCAACATGAAAGTCGACGCCAGGCATCAACTGCCGGTCAAGTACGCTTCCGATAAAACGACCGACCTGGAAGCGGACGTCGTCGGGCCGAAGGCGATGGAGTTGACGTTCGAGTTGAAAGACTAAGGAACAGTGTCAAAATAATTATCGCATTTGCCGTTCGGAATCCTCCCGCGCTTACGCTCTCGCTGTACCACACAAGTCATTGGACAGATTCGAAAAACCTTATTTTCACCTTATTTTGTTTGACAAAACAACCTCAGTAGCCGAAATTCGACAAAAAACAGACCTTATTACCTTATTCAAGCCCTTGGAAGGTAATAAGGTGGTCTGAAAGGGAACTCCAAGGCTACTGAGGTTGTTTTTTCCTCAAAAAATAAGGTTTCTGTGAGTAACCTGAGATATTTGACGAACGCAACTAATAAAAAAGATGTGTGGTACAGCGAGCGCTTACGCTTGGGGCTGGTATTGAATGCAGTCCGGTTTCGCGGCATCACGTCGGCGTCGTTCGTGAGATCACGAGGATTCCAGCAACGACTGCCGCAGCGCCGCGATTTTGCGGAACGTCGGCTTCATCCGACCGTCGGCGTCGATCAGGCCGGTCGGTTTGGTCGCGGTGGTGTCGGCCAGGTGGTTCCAGAAAATACCGTGAATGTTCCGCTTTGTCAGGCACATGAGGATCATCCGGACCGTCCATTCGAGTTGCACCTGCATCTGCCAGTCGTCCGACCGGTTTTGTTGAAAATCGTCCCAATGACTCGGAACGGAAAGGGACACGTACAGCTCCTTGCCCCAGATGTTCCATAAATCGATCAGCCGGCCCAGGAGCATCGGATCCCTCGGAAGCGTGCTGCGCGGATCCATCCCGATTTTAATGTCCAACAAAAAAGCGTCCAAAGCCCGGACCGAAGCGAGCGACTCGGCGATTGCGATGAACGGGAGCGGACAGTCGTTCGTCCGGTAGTAATCGCCGCAGGGCTGGTCGATTCCGACCAGGACCGTGCCGTCGGGCACGAAGTGTTTGACCTCGCGAATCAGGTCGCAAATCAGCGCGACGCCACGGCCGATCGAGAACCCGCAATCCGGGCAGGAGAAGAAATCGCTCGAAACGATCCAATACGAACCGCGATCACGGAACCGTTTGACGAATTCGATGGTGTACCGGATCGCCGCGTTTTCGAACGCTTCCCGGTCGTCGATTTTCATCCGAACCCACGAAGGAAGCGACGCCGGATCGAACGAAAGTATCGGGCCGACGAGCGGTTTTTTGCCGATCCGCCGGACGAACTGAAAATACCGTTCGACCGGTTCCCAGTCGTATTTCCCCGGCGCGAGTTCGACTTCTTTCCAGGACGGCGTCGCGGCAACGAGCGAGAACGCCTCGTCGAAAACCGTACGAATCTGCTCGTTGTTCCAGCTCGATTCCAGGAGCGAAAGCGGTGCGGCCGGGGAAACACGATTCTCGAAAACGCCGAGCGGGACCGGGAATCGAGCCGTTTTTTTCCGCCGGACGGCGATCATCTGATCGAAATACTGGTCCGTTAAATGCGTTCCCATCGGGGCGAGCAGATCAAGCAACTCCGCGGCCATACGTTCGGTTCGGGGATCCGTTTCGTCCGAAGTCGCCATGATGCCGAACGTGTGGATCAAATCGCGAACCTCGCGCCCGAGCGCCTCCGAAGGAATGAAGCCGAGCAGTTTCCACTCGTAAAGCAGTCGCAACATCCGCCCGAGTTGACCGCGTCCGAGTTCTTTGAGAAGCAGGTACGGTTTTTCCCGCTGCAAGAGCGTCTCGGTCGATTGCAGCAGGATTCCGTATTTCGGGTGAGATACCGGGATGTGAACCGTTCCGGTCCCCTTGGTTTCCGGTCTGAGAACCAGCAAATCGTCCCGAATTTCGACGTCCGTCAACCGCGGAAGGCGTCCCCAGCTTGCGTAAAAAGCGTGTTCGAACACCGCTTTGGACGCAAACTCAGACGGAAAACGGAAGGAGAGCATAAATTGATATCATCCAATCGCAATCGCCGGAACCTACGGTTCGCGGGCTAAACGGAAGTGCAAGACAAACAGCGCCGATCCAGGATCGGCGGTTAAACACAAACGACAAATTTCATTTGGCTGTGTTTACTTCTTTTTCGCGGCGGCTTCCATTTTCTCGGCTTGTTCGGCGGCCTGTTCGACGGCCCCGACGTACATGAACGCCTGTTCCGGGAGGTGGTCCCATTTTCCGTCGGCGATTTCCTCGAACGAGCGGATCGTTTCTTCCAGCGGCGTGATTTCGCCCGGCTTGCCGGTAAAGACTTCCGCGACCAAAAACGGCTGCGACAAGAATCGTTCCATCCGACGAGCGCGATGGACGACGAGCTTGTCTTCTTCCGCCAATTCATCGACGCCGAGAATCGCGATGATGTCCTGCAATTCACGGTACCGCTGGAGTGTTTGCTGCACGCGGCGGGCACACGCGTAATGTCGATCGCCGACATATTGCGGGTCCAAAACGCGGCTGGACGAAGCGAGCGGATCGACCGCCGGATAAATCCCCTTTTCGGAAATCGCACGTTCCAGGTAAATGAACGCGTCCAACTGCCCGAACGCC
>JAVBTU010000446.1:0-3688 GCA_031556015.1 Thermoguttaceae bacterium | reverse complement strand
ATGCACCTCACTCGGAGCTACGAACAAGTCGCCCAATATTTGCCGAAAATCGTCCCGCAAATGGTCGAAGCGTTGGTCTATCTCCATTCCAAGGGGTGGATTCATCGCGACATCAAGCCGGACAATTATATCTGCAGCGACGAAACCGGATTGAAATTGATCGACTTCGCGTTGGCCCAGAAAAAGCCGAATTTCATGAGCAAATTACTTTCGTTCGGAGCGAAAGTCCAGGGAACCGCCAGCTACATGTCGCCGGAACAGATTCAAGGCAAACCGGTCGACGAGCCCGCGGACATCTACAGTCTTGGTTGTACTTTTTTCGAATTGATTGCCGGTCGTCCTCCGTTCACGGGCGGAACGATCAACGATCTGCTGCAAAAGCACATCAGCGGAGCGGTCCCTCCTTTGACGGCGAGAAACACGAACGTGACGCCGGAAATGGCCGAGATCATTCGAATGTGCCTTGCAAAAGACATCAAGGATCGGCCCCAAACGAGCCAGGAACTCTACGATTTGATCAAATCCGTCCGCGTCTTCAAAAAACCGCCGAAAAATTCCGACGTGAATTGACGAACGCTCGCTTACGCTTCCCGCTCCGAATCTTTACGACTACTCATCAATGTCCACCGATTTTCGACTTTCATTTGAGCAACCGATTTACGAGATGGAGACCCGGCTGGAGGAGTTGAAGCGAAATAGCTCGGCGCCGGGCGTTCGGGAAGAAATTCAAAGCCTGCGCAAAGGGCTCATGGAGCTTCAGCGACAGGTATACGACTCTTTGACTCCGTGGCAGACGATCGAGGTTGCCAGACATCCGGATCGTCCGCAAACTTGCGATTATCTGGAACTTGTCTTTGATGAGTTTTTTGAGCTTCACGGCGACAAATCCTTCGGCGACGATCGCGCAATGCGTACCGGTTGGGCAAAACTTGACGACCAGAAGGTAATGGTCGTCGGACACCAGAAAGGTCGGAACGTCAAGGAACGCTTGCTGTGTAATTACGGCTGTGCGCACCCGGAAGGATATCGAAAAGCGATTGAAAAAATGAAACTGGCCGCGAACTTCGGTCTGCCGGTGATCTGCTTCATCGATACGCCCGGCGCGTTTCCCGGCGTCGCAGCCGAGGAGCGTGGTCAGGCGCAGGTGATCGCCGACGCGATGTTCGAGATGTCGATCCTTCCGACGCCGATCGTTTGCGTTGTGATCGGGGAGGGGGGGAGCGGCGGGGCGCTCGGAATCGGGGTCGGAGATCGGGTTGCGATGTTGCAGCACGCCTACTACTCCGTGATCACGCCGGAAGGATGTGCGGGAATACTTTGGAAAAGTCATGAACATAAGGACAAAGCCGCTGCTGCCCTTAAACTGACCTCGAAGGATTTACTGAAACTGAGGGTCGTTGAGGATGTGATCGAAGAGCCGCTCGGAGGCGCGCACCGCGACATGCATTTGACGGCGTCGCGGGTTCGGCAATATCTTAGGAATCAACTTAGGTCACTCGTCAAGATTCCCAGACCTGAACTCCTCGAACACCGATATCGGCGATTCCGCGAGATGGGCGTCTTTCTTGAAAATACCTTCCAAGGAGAGAATTGAATTTCGACTCCCAGCCCTTGGAAAGAAAAGTTGCCACGCTTCAATCATCACACAGCAAGAGTGGAATCATTCTTTGTGATTTTTCATATCTCCAATATTGTCATGAACCTCACGGGAAACGCCTCATGAAAGCCCCGGGAAAGCAACGCAGCTCTCGTCACAACGTCCGATAATGTTTCTTATGTTCGGTTAGATGCCCGATTTTCCCGAGGATTCTCGGTGCCAGCCCCAAGCGTAAACGCGGGACTGGTATTTGGGAAAGTTGGCGTCAGTCTATAGGAGCTTCCAGAATCTCGCAAGCGATTTTTGGCCAGGGTGTGAAATGTCTTCCTGTCTTTCAAAATTCCGTTGTTCGTGCCCGCTTTCTTTTCGCGGAAAAAATCGTTACAGTGAATTCATCGCTTCCGAGAAAATCGCTTGTTCCCCCCTTCCCCTCCCTTTTTAGCCGGTACTCCACGCATTAACGTTAATCGCGGAGTACCGGCTAAAAATAACAATACGCGACGCGACATGATTTATGGGATTCACGTTACGCTCAGCTTCTACGGGCATTGGTTGCCGAACGATCCGCGCGGGAGCGGCAGTCGTTACGTCGGCTCGGACACGCTCTACCGGCTCGGGGGGAAGGCGACGAAAACCGAATCACGCCGGTCCGTCGCCCATGATCCCCACGACGTGTGTCAGCGTTACAAGGCCAAAGAAGGTTTGAAGTTTCCGCCGCTGGAGTTGACGCCGGAGCAGATCGAAGCGACCGGATATGCATTCGGTCGAGTAAAGATTCCGATTCACGCGTGTGCCGTGACGCCGGACCACGTTCATCTGCTGATCGGACGCTCGTCGTACAAAATCGACGAGTTGATTTTACACCTGAAGGAATCGGCCGTGGAAGAACTCGCCAAACGCGGTCTCTCCCCTGCCCCGCGGATCGAGAACACGCTGAACCCGCACGCCGCCGCGACAATTTGGTCCACCGGGGCGTGGAAGGTTTTTCTTAATGACGCCAACCACGTGGAAAGCACGATCCGCTACATTCAACGCCACCGTCCCGAACAACACTGGGACTTCGTCCAACCCTTCAACGCGGAAATTTTTTAGCCGGTACTCCGCGTAACACGTTATTTCACTTTTTCCATCATTTTCCGGTATTTTTCCGCGTTTTCTTTGTCGCCGCGGGCTTCGTACAATTGCATGAGCCCGTTCATGGAACCGACCGCTTTCGGGTCAAGCTTGATCGCCTGCTCCCAGGCGGCGATCGCTTCCTCTTCGGCGTCGGGAAGGTTCAGGCAAGCGAAGCCGAGGCCGTTGAGCGCCGCTCCGTTTTTCGGATTTTGTTTGATCGCCAGGCGAAATTTTTCCCGGGCCGCCTCCGGATTCTGTTCATTCATCAACAGCTTCCAGCCCGCCGCATTGTTTGCTTGCGAGGCTTTGGCGTCGACTTTGACTTTCGGTTCGGAAGTCGTCGATTTTTTCGGTTCGACCGCGACGGTTTTCAAACACTTTCCTTCGGAATCGAATGTGAATTCCAGGTGCATATTCGAACGCTTCCCGTTTTTCAGGAGCGCTTCGAATTCGTACCGAATCGTTCCGTTGCCCTGCTCGTCTTTGGAAACATCGCTCCAGGAGATTGATTTCTTCATGTCGACGGAGCTCGGCTTTTGAACGAAATAATTTTCCACATACCCGATATACCGGGCCTTCTCCGCCGAAATCGGCTCCGCTTTTTCCGCGGCATGAAGAAAAGTTGCCGCAAACGTTAGAACGAGAAATACTGTAGCTTTCATGATATTGTTCCTTTGAAAATCATTTTTAATACCAGTTTTGCGGATTATTATGAATATTCGGGAATTGATTCAAAATAAACAGATTATTTTCAGAAGCGTCGATCTACCCCTTTGATGGTATTGTTTCAAAAGTCTAGTTTTGAGGAAAAAACGATGTCGATTCGGTACATCATCGTCGATCAGGACGGGGAGAAAATTCACACAAACAGCGAACGCGAAGCAAGGATTGCGTTCAGAAGCGGTGGAATCGTAACCATCGTTCATGAAACCACGTTATATGTTGGCGACGAGATGTGTGTGCGAACAATCGTCT
>JAVBTU010000134.1:0-11090 GCA_031556015.1 Thermoguttaceae bacterium | reverse complement strand
CCCTTGGAGTGCGGGCGCCTCGCCCGCCAGTGGGAAGTCGGGGACCGTTTGCCGGGCTTACTTCCGCTTCGCGAGGGAGGCGAAAGACCGGGATATTCAAGTGCGGGCGAGGCGCCCACACTCCATAAAAAACGCTTAACGACATTGCGTGACACAGGCTGGAAGCCTGTGCTCCAATTTTGCCCTTGCGAAGATTTTCAATAACGGATATGATCCCGGAAATGAGTAGTCAGTAGCCGGTCGTCAGTCGTCGGAATGTAAAAAGGCGACACAAAAACACCTGCCGTCTGCTGTCCGTTATCTGCTGTCTGTCCTCTGACCTCTAACCTATGGCCGGCGAAGTCCTTAGTCAGGAAGAAGTTGAGAATCTTCTCAACATCATGTCGAAAGGCGAAAAGAAGGACGCGGCTCCTGCCGCGGCGGCTCCGGCGGTTGCCGCTGCGCCGAGAGCGGGCGGAGGCGCGGCCCAGCCGTTCGGATTAACCGGCGGCGGGGGCGGCGGTACAAAAGCGTGGGCGCGACAGGAAAAAATCACTCCCTACGACTTCAAGCGTCCGGAGCGGGTCGGTAAGGAGCAGATGAAAGCGCTCCAAACCCTACACGAAGGGTTCGGACGTAAGTTCGCCGCCGGGCTTTCCGCGATGTTGCGAACGATCGTCGAGGTAAAACTGACCAGCGTCGACCAGTTGACGTACAGCGAATTCATTTTCAGTCTCGACAACCCGACCTGCTTTAACCTGCTTCGAGCCGAGCCGCTGGAAGGGAATTTGATCCTCGACATCAACCCGTCGATTCTGTATCCGATGATCGACCGGCTTCTCGGCGGTGGTCGGGAAGGAACACTTCTGGCCCGGCGACCGCTCACGGAAATCGAACTGCGATTGGTTTCCCGAATTACGGCGCTGTTTCTCAAGGAAATGAAGCATGCCTGGGAAAACGTACTCGATCTCGATTTGAGCGTGATCCAAGTCGAAAGCAATCCGCAGTTGATTCAAATCGTTCCGCCGAACGAGGTCGTCGTCCTCGTCTGTTTCGAGGTCGCGCTAATCGAAGTTCGGGGGATCATCAACCTTTGTATACCGTACAATTCGTTCGAGCGGATTTCCGGCAAACTCGCGTCGAACACCTGGGTTACTTACGGGCGAAAACAGGCAACTCCGCAATCGATCAAAAAGATCAGCACATCGATCCGGAATATGCACGTCGAGATGAAGGTCAAGCTGGCCCAGAGCAAGATCAAAATGAACGAACTGATGCAGCTTCGGGTCGGCGACCTGATCTGCACGGAAAAGAACGTCAATACGCCGTTATTGGTCAGCGTGGAAGGAATCCCGAAATACTGGGCCAAACCGGGCGTTTTCAAAGGCTACACCGCGATCCAGATCGAAGACGTGATCGAAGATCCGACCGAGATCATCGCACAAGATTAATTACGAATTTCTAATTACGAATTACGAATGCTTGCGATGAACATTGGGCCGTAATTAGTAATTCATAATTAGTAATTAACTAAACATGGATGTTTTAAAAATCTCGCCGCGGGAAACGCGGAATTGCGTAACGGTTGATGCGGAGCTTTGCAAAGGATGCGGGCTTTGCGTGGAAAATTGCCCGAAAGGGGTTCTGGAAATCGGAGACGCGATCAACTCGCAAGGGTACAAAGCGGTCGTCGCGAACGAAACGGAATGCAGCGGTTGCGGGAATTGCTTCTATATCTGTCCGGAACCGGCCGCATTGTCCGTCGGTCGCAATGTCCCCGTCGCTCCCGCCCAACCGGAAAAACGACGCGCGGCGTAACGTTCCCGGGCTCCCGTGAAGAGAGATTGATCAAAGAGCCGCACTCGCAGCTTGCGGAACGGCAAACGGTTTCGCTCGCTTACGCTTCCCGCTCTGTTTGAACGATTTTCGCGACGATCAGGCAGCGAGGTGCCCACCGTCCTATCCGCGATGTTCCGTGCTGCGTCGGCTCAGATAAGCGGACAGGGCCGCGTCGAGCGGGGTGCTGGTTCGGAAGAGAGCGTAGTCGGCCCGGGCTTCGGAGCAGCCGCGCCGGACTTCGTCCAAGTATTCCTCGAGAGCGGCCAAATACCCTTTGCGAAGCATTCGCGGATCGCAGCGGACTCTCGCGGAAAGCTCCAGCCCTTCAAATCGCGTCGGACCGCCGAGTGTGAAATCGAGTTCGTCGTCGTCCAGGACGTGCAGCACGAGAATATCGTGGTTGCGGCTGCGGAGAAAATTGAGCCCTTGGAAAAACCCGTCCCTGCGGATAAGAAGATCGGAAATCAAGACGACCAGCCCGTGTCGCGGAATCGTTTCCGCCGCTTCCCGTAGCGTTTCGCGGAGGTTCGGTTGGATCGTTTTATATTGCGCCAACAATTCCTCGAACGGCAGCGCATTTTCACGGCCGGGGGGGGGAGCGTCTTTTTCGGAACGGACCGCCGGGTCGTCTTGCTCCATCGTTGCGACGATTGCGGCAAGGTGCGACTGCTTCATTCGGGCCGGGAGGATCGAGTCGGTTTCCTTGTCGAACGTGATACAACCGACCGCATCCTGCTGTCGCATGGCCAGATAAGCGAGCGACGCGGCGATCGTGCAGCCGTAATCGTATTTCGTAAACGGTCCGAACCCGTATTTCATACTCGCCGAAGCGTCGACCAGCAGTGTGCAGCGCAGATTCGTATCGACGTCGTACTGTTTGACGTACAACCGATCCTGTTTCGCCCAGACCTTCCAATCGACGTTTTTTGGATCGTCGCCGGGAACGTACTGCCGATGCTGCCGAAACTCGACGGAGTTTCCGAAATGCCGGCTTTTGTGCATTCCACTCAAAAAACCTTCAACGACATGTTTCGCCCGCAAATCGAGCCGCGAAATGCGACGAAGCGTTTCCGGATGAAAATACGATTTCGTGGGCGGCATGAAACTTTGACGTGAAGACGAAACTTGACCGGGCGCAACATTGCCCCGCCTCGTCGAAATGATATAATGGGCCGACCGTTTTGGCAAGTGTCCGAACGGCGGGGCGGCTCCTCGAAATGCGATCCGGCGGACGCCGAAAAGCAATATCAAACTTCCGCCGGAAATTGCTTGCTCATTATTTCCGGCGAAAGTAAAACACGAGTGAAGAATTTGGTGGCGTTTTGGGGCAATCCGCTAACGGCGCACTAATACCACGCCAAATTCATCACGACTTACGCTTCACTGAGAGGTTTTCATGGTTCGCTATGCTTTCATTTTCGTACTTTCGGCGGCTCCCTTATTCGCGGCGACACAAATCGTCAATCCCCGCGTCAACGACCGGATCGAACCGGTCGGCGTCGATGCGGAGCGAATCGTTTTCAGTTGGAATCTCGCCGACGAGAAACCTGACACCAAGCAGGAAGAATATCGGATTACCGTCGGCGATCTGTGGGACACCGGCTGGGTGAAGTCGCGGCAGTGCATCGAAATTCCTTACGAAGGAAAAGAGTTGAAATCCTCGACGAAATACGATTGGTCCGTCGAAATCAAGAACAATCGCGGCGAAATTTCAAAATTGGAAAAACCGGCGTCGCTCACGACCGGCGTGCTTCAGCCGTCCGACTGGAAAGCGAAGTGGATTTCCATGGACCGGACCGACAAGGACCCTATGCCGATCTTTCGAAAATCGTTTCAACTCGATCCGGCGAAGAAAATCGAAACGGCGGTCGTTCATGTTTGCGGACTCGGACATTTCGAGTTGAATCTCAACGGCGAAAAAGTCGGCGATCGTTATGGAAAACACTTCATCGATCCCGGCTGGACGAATTATCGCAAAACGTGTTTGTACGTTTCATTCGATCTGACCGATTCGCTCAAATCCGGTGAGAACATTTTTGGCGTGCTGCTCGGCAACGGAATGTACAACGTTCCCGGCGGGCGGTACGTCAAATTCACCGGTTCGTTCGGACCGCCGAAAATGATTTGCCAGCTTCACGTCAGGTACACCGACGGAACCGAGCAGCTTGTTTGCTCCGACGATTCCTGGAAAGCGTCGCCCGGTCCGATCGTCTTTTCGTGCGTTTATGGCGGTGAAGACGTCGACGATCGCCGTCTCGAAAACGGTTGGAACAAGCCCGGCTTCAAGGAGGGGGAAAACTGGAAAAACGCGACGATCGTCGACGGTCCGGGCGAAGAATTCGTGGAAATTTGCTCACTTGGCTTCGAAACAAAATCCGTTCATGAAGCCAGGCTCCGCCCGCAGGAAGCCCCGCCGATTACCGTTGCGGAAACGAAAAAACCGGTTTCGCTGGAACGGCTGAGCGACGGGCGGTACCGGGCCGATTTCGGATACAATTTCTCCGGGCGGCCCCGGGTCGTTTTGAAAGGCAAAGCGGGCCAAACGGCAACGGTCAAAACGGCGGAAATCGTCGACCGGATCTGGGACGGGCACTCGTACACTTTGACACTACGCGGAGAAGGAGAGGAATTGCTGCTCCCGAAATTCACCTATTTCGGTTTCCAATTTCTTTATCTCGAAGGAGCGGTTCTGGAAAAAGATCGGACCGAAGCGGACGCCGACAAGCCGACGCTCGTTTCGTTCGAGGCCGATTTCACGACCAGCAGTTGCGAAAAAGTCGGCTCGTTCGAGTGCAGTAATGAATTGCTGAACGACATCGATTTGATGATCGACCGTTCGGTCCGCAGCAATTTGGCGAGCGTCCTGACCGACTGCCCGCACCGGGAAAAGCTCGGTTGGCTCGAAGTTCCGCACCTGATGGGCCCGTCGATCATGGGCCGGTACGACGTTCACAATTTGTACCGAAAAATCTGCCGCGACACCACCGAATCGCAACTGGAAAACGGACTCGTCCCCGACATCGCCCCGGAATACACGCGGTTCGAGGCCGGATTTTTCGAAACCGCCGAATGGGGAAGCGCGTGTGTTCAGATTCCGTGGTTGTTGTTCAAGTTTTATGGAGATACCGACATTCTTGACAAACAAAAAGACACGATGCTCCGTTACGTCGATTACCTTGACTCCACGCGAAAGGAAAACGAAAGAGGACTCGTGAAAGCGGGACTGGGGGATTGGTATGATTGGTCCGAGGAAAAAGGACATGCCGGATATTCGCAACACACTCCGGGAGAGCTGACCGCGACGACAATTTTTATCGACAATCTGAAAATCATTCATGTTCTCGCGCAAAAATACTGGAAATGCTCCCAAGACGACCTTCAAAGAATTGAGGAGAGGATGAATGACGTCAGTGAAAGGTTTTTTAAGGCGTACTATCGAAAAGAAACTTTCAATCGAGACCCGAAAATCGATTGGTCGTTGGATTACGAACAGTTTTACCCCGAATCACAGGCGGCACTCGCGGAAGCTTATTGCGCCAATAATATAGAGCCCTACCAAAGTCTGGATGCCGAATCGGTATTGATGTGTGTGAACGGTACGCTCCCCTTATTCAATCGACTCGTCGCAAAAATCACGGAAGAAAAATACAAGCCTTCTTTCGGCGAAGTTTCCTTCGTTCGAGTGATCCGGGCTCTTGCAAGGAACGATGACGATGTGCTATGGAAAATGATTCACCGCACCGACAAGCCGGGGTATGGGTACATGCTCCGCGAAAAAGGAATGAAAACGCTTTCGGAAACTTGGGACGGCCCCGGAGCGTCGATGAATCATTGCATGTTCGGACATATCCAGGAATGGTTCACCGAAACGATTGTTGGAATCAATATACGGAGTTCCAGGATGTTTGATCCGACAAAAATCGAATCAGCACCGTTATTCCGCTTGAACCCGACGCCGGTCGGTGATCTCACGTGGGCGAAGGGGCATTACGATTCGGTTTACGGCCGGGTCGAAAGTTCGTGGAAGATCCTTGACGGCAAATTCCAATATCGCTGCGTGATCCCGGCGAATACGACGGCGGTGGTTCGACTACCGAAAGAATACGTGAACTCCGTGACGATTAACGGCAAGCCGGTGAACGGCCCGCTTCTGGAACTCGGCAGCGGAACGTACGAAATCGAATCGGAAAAGTGAAACTGGAAGCGTGTCCGGTCGCCTGATAAGAAACAGTGCCAAAACAACGGCCGCGGTGCCGGCCGGCCCGCTAACAAGCCTTTTCTTATTATCCCCAAGCGTTAGCGCTCGTTGTACCACGCAAGTCGTCGGGCAGATCTGGAAAACCTTATTTTCACATTATTTTGTTTTTTTCTCAAAAATAAGGTTTTTGTAAGCGACCGAAGTTATTTGGCGAACACAACTGATAAAAAAGATGTGTGGTACAGCGAGCGCTGACGCTTGGGGCTGGTTTTGAATGCGGATATGACATTGTGGGGGTGTCATTTGCCCGAACGATCACCCCAATCAGCGCACACCCATTTGGGAATACAAGAACCGATTACTTCCCCATAATGGCGTTGATCATGTCCGTTTGGGGTTCATTGTTTCGGAGAATGCCGAAACCGCCTTTGTAATCCCAGTTCGCCCGGGCAATTCCGTGTCGCTCGAAAAGCGTGTGTAAGTCTTTGTACCAACGGATCTTGTCCGGCTGGGGAGCGTCGTTGATGCAACCGTATTCCCCGCAATAGAGGGGGAGGTTATATTTTTTCGCGGCATCAATGACCTGCTTGAAATGTCCCTCGATAACGTCGATGTTGTAAACTTCTTTTCCGGCTCCGGCAAGGTTTCCCGCCGCGGCCAAGTCGGCGTCCGCGATCAGTTGGCCGGGATAATGGACCGGAACGGTAATGTCCTTGACGTGAGTCCACGAGCCTTTGTAGTGGGTCAGCAGGAACGGGTCGTAATAATGGAAACTGATGATGATATTCGGATCGTTTTCGGGCACTTTCAGGTCTTTGACCGTGTTGTAGCTTTGCCAACGGTTGGAGCCGACGACGACCGTTCTTTCCGGCTCCAGTTCACGAATGGTTTTCACGCAACGGTTGACGATCACGTTCCAAATCTCCGGAGTGTCCGCGACGGGTTCGTTCATCGTCTCATAGGCGACTTTGTCGACGGAATACTTGTTCATTTCTCCCGAAAGTTTGCGCCAACATTCGTAAAACTTTTCCTGGGCCGCGGCTTCTGTGAACAACGGCTTTTCGGCGGCGTTAAAATGGTGCGAACGCAGGATATGAAGATCCACCACGGTGCGCAATTGAAATTCGTCGCACCAGCCCAACGCGTCGTGCAGTAAAGCGAAGGCTTCCGGTTCTTTTTGACCGTCTTCGGTGAACATCTGTTCTTCGTCGATCGGGAGCCGGATGTGGTCGTATCCCTGGTCCGCGATGAACTTCACGTCGGCGCGTGTAAAAAACGCTTTTCGTTTTTCGCCGCGTTGACCGCTTTGCGAAAGCCAATGGCTGATGTTGACTCCGTTTTTAATCTCGAACGCGTTTTTCGCGGGCGCGGCGGAAAACGTCGGGGAGGTAAACGTCGCAAAAAACGCCGCTAAAACGATCGCAATACACGCGTATCGGCTCCTCTGGAACCGTCGCGGACTCTTCCGGAACACTGATTTCATGGTTGGATTCCTCTCGTGTGAAAAAGTGAAAAAGGGTAAAAGGGGCGTCCAGGACGACGGGGACGAGCGACCGCCCCGCGCCGTAAATGAACGTGGGACTTCAATCGGTGATTTCGAGTTCGTACCAGATGGTTTTGAATTCCGGTTTTAATACGATCGCCGCTTCGGAGTCGTCGTGTCGGCTTCCCTGGAATTCCGTTTTGCGAGTGCCCGATTCGTCGAGCGACCAATATCGAATCGACGCCGGTTGGACGCCTTTGATCAGGATTTGAGCCGGAATTCCTTCGCACAACACCGGCGGTTTTCCGAATCGACTGCCGACCGTGATCCGGTCTTCGCCGACCGATTCGATTTTCATGTCCGTGTTGCGCATTTCCCCGGTCGCGACGAGCAGGTATCGTTTGACGCCGCCTTTTTCTTCCCCGACCCGCGAGAGTGAAACGGTCGCCCAGTCGAGATTCGTCGGACCGAAGCAGATTTGCCAATCGGGGCGTTTCAAAAAGTATCTCGCGGCCTGCGCCGGTGAGGCGGCTTTGTGGATGAAGCCCGTGAACAGGGACGCCTTGTCGGTCGTCACGTCGGCGTATCCTTCTCCTTGGACGGCCATGTTAAAGTACGGAGCTCCTTCGCCGAGGCCGAACATTTTCGCATCCTTGGGAATTTCTTTGAGTTTCGGCATGTCAATGAACTTCCCGCTCACGTCGACGGCGACGCGCTGGTTCAGTGCGACACGTTGGTCCAGCCCAAGCCCGCTGAACCCAAACCCGTACGGACCGTGATCCCGCTTGAAGTTTTCCCGCTCTTTTTCCGCGGTCAGCGGAGCGACGATTTCATGAACGTTTTCAAATTCGGCGTTGAACAGTTCGCTGCATGCGATCATGTGCGCCATCTGGGCCGTATTGCCGCTGGTGTCGAAGAAGCTCGTCGTCATTTGCGGCTCCGGATTGTTCGAATGGCTGTACGCGAACGGGAAAATTCCGTCCCAATCCTGGAACGCGCCGAACGCGGCCAACAGCGGCAACCCTTCGGCGGCGTATTGATTCGGGTACGGGTGATTGTATTCACTGACCGTGAACGGCATACCGTAGACCCGTTTGCTCGCCAAACGGGGCAGAATCTCCCGGTCGACGTGATTGACCAGTGCCCGATTGTACAGGTACCAATTATTCAGATCCCACGGCCGACCCGGAAAACCGGGGTGATTCCAATACGAATGAATGTCGCAATAATCCATCTTCGCCTGCGCGTGCGTCCCGCCGTATTCCAATTGCGTCCCGCTGACCGGTTGCCGGACTTGGATGTCGTCCTTGAGGAAACGGTACATTTCGTTCCAATATTTCGCTTCAATGTCGAGCAGGAAGTCGCAGAAATCGTCGACGGCTTCCTTCGGGTAATTGCCCGCCTCTTTTTTCCAGATGACCGGCACGGTTCCCGCGGCTAGCGATTGGCCTTCGTGGAGTCCGACGGTCCCGCCCGGTCTGAAAGAGACGGAGTCGATTTCATAGACGGTTTCCGCGGCGAAGTTTCCCAGCGAAATACGGGCGTCGGCATCGTCGACGGTCGAGAGAAACGTAAAGCGGAACGTCTGCCAGTCTTCCGTCAGCTTCATTGGCGACTCAAAACCGAGCCCTTCCCACGGTTCGTGGTTCATCCGAACGCCAACGTTGACGGTCGTGTTTTTGTTCGCCTTCGCCTTGATTTCCAGCGTGTAAATACGGTCTCTCTCAACGCCGAAACCGGACCCGACGAGCTGCGGGTGCCAGGAAACTTCCCCCATTTTGCGAACATCCATCCGGAGAACGCCGTTTTCATTGGACAGCGGAGCGTCGTTTTTCGCGTCGATTTCCCAACTCCAGCCGTCGTAGTTCGGAACGTATCCGTCGGCGAAATCGGCGTGTTTCACGAGTTCGTCGCCCAACGGAACCGCGCGGCATTTCCACGCTTTTTGCAGCGTCGCATCGTCGGCGTATTTCGTTTTCAGCCAATCGTTCCAATGTTTCCGCAGATCGGCGAGGAACGGATCGCGGATCACGTCCAGCCCGCCCCAACCGCCCCACATGCAGACGATCGAATTCTCGTTGTTGATTTCAATCATCGCGACCGCCGGTTCGTCTTTATAGGCGTTGCCGGTGTATTGGTTGACGTGTGTGAGCAGGTCGCGGGCGTATTTTTTATTGGCGTCGATAAACGGACGGTAATAATTGTCGATCCCTTTGTCGTGCGACGGTCGATCGACGTTCGGCGGAAACCCGTCCCGTTCGTCCAGCGATCGGGAAACGTGCAGGTTTATGTTGACGTAAATCCCCCTCTTTTTCAGCGCCGCGATATAGTAGTCGAGCTTTTCCATCTGGTCCGGATCGAGCGTCATTTGCGACCTGATCTGCCCGGTTCCCCAGATGTCCCGCATATCCATGTGATGCAACCGGACGCAGTTGATCCCGAAGCGCGCGAGCCGGTCGGCCATACGATCCACGGCGTCATGGTCGAGGAAATTCGCGGCGAAACAAGTGTTCGTTCCCCAGAAGCGGATACGCCCGGCGTCGGTCGCGAAATGTCCGTCCTCGACGCGAACGAATCCGTGTTTTCCCGCCGGGGCGTCCAGTTCGGCGGAGATGTTCGTGATATTCTTCGGCGCGTCGAACGATATCACGAACGGAAACAACTCATTCTCCGCCGCGAAAAGCGTCTGAGAAACCAAAACCGTAAAAACAAACGCCAACAATCGCAATGTCAATTTCATTTTATTGTTCCTTCTACGTTGAGCCCGCGAACCGAAGGTTCCGGGAATTCCCTACTTGAAAACCTCCAAGGTACCTCAATCGGTCGACTTTTCATACACCCGGTATGTCTTAGAGCGTTTTGCTCCGACGCGCTCGAGAACACGCGTGATTTCCTGGTTCGATTCGTCGATCCAGCCGAGTTCGCCGCCGGTGAACCGGGCCGTGTTCTTGCCGTAATCGAGCGTTTGCATGATCAGCCGTTCTGCGATTCCCTGCTTGCGGTAGGGGGGAAGAACACAAAGTACCATCATGCGGGCGGTTTTGATTTTTCGAACATTTCTCCATAACCGAATCATGCCGATCGGCAGCCCGAAACGGAACAGATTTCCGTTAAGCGGCTTGATCGCTTCGTTGAGGTCAGGCATCGTGATGGAAAAGCCGATCGGCCGACCCGCTTTTTCCGCGATGTAGACCAGATTTTCGTCGCCGAAGAATGAAAGCTGTTTCACGAAATATTCGATTTCTTCCGGCGTCAAGGAAACACAGGACCACCACCAATCGCTCCGGGCGTCGTCGTAGATTTGCAGACAGCGTTTGACGTCCTCTTGAAAGTTTTTGCGGGAAAACGGTCGAACGACCACCTTGGATCGCTTGGTAATCCGATCGATTCCGGCTTTCCACTTGTCGAGAATTTCCAGCGAATCGTCGAACCACCACGCGTACAGGTCTTTGTTCTTTTGGAATCCGTTCGCTTCGATCAGCCGTTGGTAATACGGCAGATGATGCGACATCATGATTCGCGGCGGCGTTTCGAATCCTTCAACCAAAAGGCCGCAGTTGTAATTGGTCGAGTAATCGATCGGGCCCATGA
>JAVBTU010000165.1:0-4004 GCA_031556015.1 Thermoguttaceae bacterium | reverse complement strand
GGTAAATTCCGTGATCCTTTCGCCGCAAGGCCGCATTACGATTTACAAATCGGACGGGGTCGCCTCGATATGGGCGTGTGATGCCAATATCTCCGAGTCGGGACGAGTGGCCGCACAAGGCAAGACGACACTGCTGACCGGGCTCGCTTTCCAGCTTTGCGGCGAGCCGCAGTATTTCGGAGTCGGAGCGAGCGGGTAATTGTTGTCGGATTTCCAATTTCACTTTTTATTTCAACATTCTAAGCGAACATGAGCACAATTTTTACACGCGACAAATTGAAAGAACCGATAAAATTCCGATGGGAAAGAGTTTCCGCCGAAGAGTGGGCCGAAGGCACTCATATTCTCGTCTGGGAGCTCACAATGGCCGAACAAACCCAAGTCGAAACGTTCGTCGCAAAATACGTGCGATCCAAAACGAACAGACGCGGAGAGTCGACGGTCGTTTCTTCCGATACGGCACAACTCAACGCGAGGATTGCGGTGCTTTGCTGCCGCGACGAAAACAATCGTCCGATATTCACTGACGACGACATTCCTTCCCTGATCGGATGTCCGCAAATCGTCATGTCACGAATCCTCGACGCCTACAAACGTCTCAACCAGATTTCCGACGAAGATATTGAGGAACTGGAAAAAAACTCCGAAGAAACCCCGATCTCGAACTGTGGCATCACCTTGCCCTCGGAATCGGGAGAACGGTAGAGGAGCTTCAAGAGACGATGTCGGCGGAAGAGTTCCGCTACTGGAAGGCGTATGTTCGTAAAAACGGCCCGTTTCACTGGAGGCGGACCGATTTGAATTTCGCGAAAATCGCGTCGTTGTTGTGTTGCCTGAACATGTCCGAAGACGACAAAACAAGGACGCCGAAACTAATGGACCCCGAATCGCATCTCTTGAAAATCACTACGCCGAAAATGGAGCGTCGCAAGTTACGCCGCAAGTATTCCGAAAAGAATATTTTGCAAAATAATCAACGGATGATCGCAACGCTCCAAGGTCATTACAATTCAGTCATGAAGGATAAAAACAATGGCATTGATCGGGAACCTTGTTGCGAAGATCATGAGTGATTCGTCCCAGTTTCGTGCCGGGATCGACGATGCGATTCGTCATTCGCAACGACTCAATAATAGCATCACGGACATGACACGCGGATCGGCGTCATGGGCGAATATGGTCAATACCATCACGCCCGGCCTGCAATCGCAGATTCCCGTACTGGGGACAATCAATACGGCCTTGGCGGCCGCGATGAATACGAACAATATCATCAAGGCGTCGCAGGCCGGTATTTTGTTTCTCACGACGGCCTGGAGAAACACGGTAATTGTCGTCTCCGGCGCCTATAAAGGTATTATTGCCTGGATCACAGGAGCCGCCACGGCGCAAGCGGGATTGACGGCGTCGGCGATCACTTGGGCGACGGTTACAGGAATCGGAATCCCGCTCGTCGTGGCCGGGATCGCCGCCGGTGCGACGTACATGGCGACGATGAACAGCAATGTTCAAGCGACGGACGTTTCCATGAAAACGTTGACACAGAGCACGAAAGAATATTATGACATGCTCGCTGGTCGGTCGAAAGATATTGTCGAATCGCTGAAAACACCGCTGGACGTCCTGACGAAAAAACAAAACGAGTTGGCGTCAATCCCCAAAAGGGTTAGTGACGCCATGAGAGCGGCCAAAGTATTAGAAGGAAATATTTCCGGCGACCAAGCGGTCCTTGGCAAGATCACAAAGAGTGGCCCGGAGCGCGACTATTGGGAGCAAAAACTCAAAGAGGATCAGGAGGCACTGAAAGCGGTCAGGGGCTTTCATGCAAATGCACCAAACGCCGAGCAGTTGGCGTCCGCAATGAAAAATGCACAGCAGGAGTACTTCAAATCCCTTGGAGTCGAAAACATTGTGACCGCACAAGAGACAAAAGATGCAGCCATGAAAAATCTAGAGATCGCGATGGCAACAGGTGAATTGTCCCAAACGCAATACAACAGAAATCTTGCGAGAATCATTAAAACGTTTGAGCAGACAGATATCGAGGAACAAAAAAAGAACAGAGCCGCACGAGAATACGCCGCCTCATTGGATGGATTTAAAAATCAGTTTTCCGCAATGGCCATTACGCCAATTGACGCATATAACCAAGCCATGTTTGATTTTACGCAAGTCATGGATGGCTACACTAAAACCGTTGACGGCGTTGTTGAGCACGTAAGCGGCTTCAGCCTAGAACAACAGGCGAAAGTCTTTCGTGCGCTGGACGATCAACTGGCGTCGTCGATGGGGTTGAGCGATGTACTGAAAGCAATGCAATCTCCGGCCGAATTGCTCGCCAAGAGGCTGGACGACCTCGCCAGCTTTGCCGATGAAACCGGAAAGTCTCAAGAATGGCTGGCCGAAGCGTCGGTTAAGTTGCGTGAAATGTACGAAGACAAAGCGAAGAAAGAAGCCGCCGCGTCACTTCGCTCGGAAAACGCAGCGGCCTTGCGTGGGTCGACGGCGGCGTATCGAGCTTCCTATGAGGCAAAATTCGGCAACCAGCAATTGGAATCCAGCAAGCGAATCGAAAAAGAGCAGCAAAAAGGAAACCAGTTGGCTTCCAAGGGGAATGACATCCTTTCCAATATCGCCTCGAAGTTCAAAGGTGGTGGCGTCACGAACTTTCAAACGTATATGGGGTGATTCATGCCTGTCAGCAAAGTTGTACTGAAAGAGATTTCCGGCCGGGATTCCGTTCAAAACCCCGGCGCAACAATCGAATGGGACGCACACACCGACAGCCACAACGACGGACCGATGATCGTCAAGCAGTGGGAAGGATTCCCGCGAATCGGCGACCAGTACACCTTCCGAAGCGGCAACCATCTCGAAGCGTCCGACTATGTATTTTGCAACGAAATCGAGGCGAAATGCGTGTCGAAATCGCCACACGGGACCGTCTGGCGGGTCGTTGCAACATACGGTCCGCCGGACTATAGGAGCAATACAAGCCCCGCGAATCAAAACGGACCGGAGCCGAGTGTTGAGGATAAATTCACGCTCTCCTCGGCGATTGAATACATACAGGAGGTGTTCACGGCCGACAAGGACGGAAAACCGGTGAGAAACTCGGCGAACGATCCGTTCTCCGAGGTCCCGACAATCCAACGGGCGATTGATACATATACTATTACTCGAATCGAGTATCGCAATCCGTTTGCCAAAAAGCGAGGCTACAAGGATGTCGTCAACGCGGACACCTGGTGCGGCTTTCCGCCGCGGACTCTCTTGCTGCAAATCGGCGTCAACTGGACCGGGCAGTTCACTGTAACGTACACCATGCGATACAAGCCGGAAGGTTGGAATCTTGATATTCTGGATGCTGGATATTACGAAAAGGAAGAGGCTTCTTCTGGAGGTGAGGGGACTGGCAATCCTCCTCGCGAGCGAATCAAGGTGGGTGAAGATTCTGAGCCCGCCGAAGTACCCCAACGGCTTGACGGACAGGGAAAGGTTTTAGCTGAAGATCAAGACGATGTCTTTATCTCTTTTCGCCAATACGAATCAAGATATTTTTCGTTACTCAACCTTCCTCCAATCGAATAGATATCGTGGAAAATGAAGTACTGAATTCACCGGGAATGCTGGTAGCGAAGCCGTTTTTGGACAAGACAAAGAGATGCGTCGATACATTTGAGGGGGTGCCACAGTTCATCCCGGGGTCATACAAGCCATCACGAGCGCCAAAAATCCGCTTCCGCACCGGCGTCCTTCAAGAAACCTTCATCGAAAACGAACAGGAAACCGGCCGCGCCCGGGTCCGGCTCCACGTCGCCGACTACAAAAACAGCAGCGAGGAAAACGGTGCCAAGACCAAACTCGGCGACGAAATCGTGACCGCGTATTGTACCAAAGCCGATCCCGGCGACACCATCCCAAGCGGTGCCAAGGTCGATCTGTGGTTCGTCAACAACCGCTGGGATATGGTCAATATGACCTGCATCGGAGAGGAGTAGACA
>JAVBTU010000202.1:0-3159 GCA_031556015.1 Thermoguttaceae bacterium | reverse complement strand
TGCTGAGGTACTCCGAAGCATCTGGTTTCAAGCCGGACACGTAATGCAATACGTGTTGCCAAGATGCACCAGATTCTTCACTCCGTGAGTACACTGCGTTCAGAATGACAAAACTTGCCCGCCAATTTCTGGCGGAAGCCTCATTACTACGGAAACGACGAAACACTTGCCCGGGATCTGATCGAGTATTACAAAACCGGGGATGAACGGGAACGAATGGATTTCTTTTCCATGACTCGCTCGCTCGACGAAAAAGGAGTTTTGGTCACGTTTTTGAAGGAGCGATTCGACGAAATGCCGGAATACGATCAATGCCGAGCCGCCTCGTTCATTGCCAGTGCCAAAAATGTCGACGATCTGGATTTCCTGCTGAACATTCTGGAGAATAAGGAAAACGAGCCTCAGCTTCTCATTGCCGTCGCGAAATCGCTGCTCCATTTCAAAAACATCACGATCCGAGGCACCAGAACGGAAGATCGGGAAAAGATCGCCCGGAATATTTTCGAACATATTTTGCCCTATGCTCGGGATCGACGCAGTTATTCCGTCGCCTTGACACCGGACCTGGTGACGTCCAAAATCCTGGGCGACGGTATCATCGAGGTTCTCGGCGATTTCGGCAGGACGACGCCGGAACTGGACGCCTTGATCAAACAGCGGTTCAAGCAAACGAATGAGCTGGACATTGCCGTCGCGGCTTACAAGCTGAATCCCGACGCCAAATGGGCCTTCAGGCATATCGTCCAAGAAGCTCTCACGGCGAAAAACGCGATGTGGCGTTCCGATGCCATAACGGCTTTGGGCGAAATCCCTCAGGTCCAAGGACGCAAAAGCATGCCCGTTTTGAAAGCCGTTCTGGAAAAAGAATCTTCGAAAGACAACAAGATCGTCGCACTCGAAACGATGCTCGAACTGCTTGAAGCCGCTCATTGAACTCGACTTTTGCCGGGGTCCTTTCGGCGTGCGATAGGACTCGACGAGTGCCCAGTACCCGGTCGGGAAAAAACACATCCATCGTTTTGTTCGGCGAACGCTTCGGGCGCTGGTTTTATCTATTCAACGGTATCATCGCCGTATTATGTTGCCAATATTTCTGGCTCGAACATTCCGTTTTGGCGGCGACACTTCCGATACTCTATCTCGCTTTTCACGTTCCGGCATGGCGCGAGATGGTCCGGATCGGGAGCGGTAGGGAGCTGGTCGGCGTACTCGAACATAGTGCACGAAATGTGTTGATCTTCGGTTCGGCTCTTTCGGTCGGTTTGATTTTGAAATAATGCCGTTTCGGCAACGGGATTACTGCCACTCCACGCGTAGTTTCGTTCCGTTCACATTCGCCGGGTGGTTTATCAGCAGCGTCGAACTGCCCGCGTCCCAGGGAAACGCCGATTGATCGACTTCCGCTCCGTCGATCTCGACTTTTTTCGGCGGCGAAGGGAGCAGGATTCGCGAGAAAACTTGCACGTTTTCCGGCGCGGAAAGCGTAAACTCCACGGCGCCGGACTCGGCGTTCCACTGCTCGATCCGGCCCGAGGACGCGAGCACTGCCGGGGCTTTCGCGGTCACTTTGTCCAGGTCGAGGTACCACCCCTGCGATCCCGGAGCGACGGAGATTTTTTCTACGACCGGCAAGTGCGCTTCGAGCAGGTCGATGTATTTGCCGTTTAACACCAGCGGTTCGTCGGAAACCGATTCGTTCATCGTCGCCGCGATGATGTACGGACCGCGACGGAGCAGGAAGTAATTCCGTTCGATCATCTTTTCACCGCGATCTTCGATGCACTCGCGCACCAGCGACCGTAATTCCTCCGCTTTCTCTTTCGACCGCGAGAAATACGCCGGATGTTTGCGAACGACGACGACCTTTCCTTTTCCGAACGTATATTTGCCATCCCCCGGTTTTTTGTCCAGCCCGACAAGCTCCATCAGGTGTTCCGACGGCGAAGCGTAGTTTTGCGGCTCCGTGTTCCACCAATCTTTCGCCTGATGGAACGGATCGGTTTCCGCGCCGACGTAAAGAAGCGTTCCGCCCCGGGCGACCCAGTCGGCCAAAACCGCGTGAACGCCCGGATGCAGCGGCTTTTGAAATTCGTAGCTGAGCAGCAGGATTTTGTAGCGGCCCAGATAGCCCGGGAACCGCAGCACATTGTCCAACTGAACCGCGCGGGCCGGAACGCCGTGCTTGACCAGCGGGAGCGTCAAACCGTAAAAACCGGAAAAGCGGTGGATTTCGGCGAGGTCCGGTTTCTTCGGGTCGGAGTAATCCGGCGCTCTACCGTCGCGGTACATCGGCTCGGCCCGCTGGAACATCGCCGAATCGCCGAGAAAGACACCGATTCCGTCCGTCCCTTTTTCCCAGGAAACTTCCGGTTGCTCCATGTCGCGAAGCTGTTGGAAGACGGTACTCAAAACCGACGCGTATTCGCCCGGGATCGGTTGGGCGTTCGGATCGCGAGCCGGGTACTTCCCCTGGAAAACCCGCTGCGGCCAGGGGCAGACTTCGTAATACCACACGTCCGGCTGTAAGAGGGACGCGACGAGCGTACAGATATAGTTCTTTCGATAATCGTTCCAATCGTAACCGGGATTGTCTTCGATCGGATCGTGCAGGAAATACATCCGCTTTTTCGTTCCGCGAACCATTTCCTGCATGATACAGTATTCGAGGTACGCGGTCTCGAACGTCCGTTCGGCGTTGACGCCTTGGTACGTGTTTTCCGACCGTGCGGTTCCGGTCCAGACCTGCGCGATCATTCCGTCGATTCCGGGCAGGTCCAGCAGCGACGATTCCGGCGAGACGATTGCCCATTGCGTGTAGTTGAGCAGCGAATGGGTCGGGACGTAAAAGCGGACCGGGCGATTGTGTTTGACGAGCGAATACTCCTTGAGCGAACCGCAGAGCCGGTCCAGCATTCGGCGGTACAAATAGTATTTCAGCTTACTTGCCCGATACTGCGCATCGCAAGTCGAGTCGGGACGAATCCACGGTTCGTTGTAGTAGATTTCCCACTCCCGTTTGAACGAATCGCTGAACCCGGCGCGGGCCCAGAATTCCGGCTCTTCCAGGTGAACGGCAACGACGCCGGAATCGATCGCTTTTTTCAGGCCGTCTTCGAGGTATCGGCTGAACGCGATCGACGGAACCATGTACGGCGTTCG
>JAVBTU010000282.1:0-2579 GCA_031556015.1 Thermoguttaceae bacterium | reverse complement strand
TCCTCGCTTACGTGACGCGAAAGGAGCACGTCCTCGTCAACGGCAAACTGTTCCTCCCGCAAGAATGGGAGCGGCGAAGCGGTCGTCCGAGTTATTCCAAAACTTCCGAACCTGCAATGAGGCGGTGTTGTTATGATTTTCGTCAGACCGCGAAATCCTTGTTCTCCAGTCCTTCGTAATAATTTCCACTGGCGGCGTTGAATTGAACGACTACGAAGTCAGGGTCAAGCGGCCCTTGCGGGTAATACATCGTCATGAAGTCTTGCCAGAGTGATTTTCGCAATTCGTCGTCCCAGGACAGTTCGACCGTTCCCGAGAGCATGACGCCCCGGCAGACGACCGGATCGGCATCGGGAGCGTATTCGTAAGCGTACAGGCAACCGCGATTGTCTTTCCGAATTTCTTCCGTCCGCTTGGTCGAGGTGTTGCTGCAAAAATAGAACCGCTGGAGCCCGTCGCTTCGCATCTTCACAATAGCCTTGATCTTCGGCGTTCCGTCGGGACCGTTGGTCGCCAGCATCATAACCACCGGGTCGCGTTGCATCATAGCCAACGCCAGTTTTTTCGCTTCGTCGCTTGTCATGAGATTTCTCCTCGATTGAATAAAAGGTGTATTATTCGGCCGTTTTCGATTCCATTATTTCGCGGCTTCCGGCTCGTCGAACATGCTCATCCCGGATTGGCCGATCACGAGGATTTTTTTGATGTCCGGCATGTGGGCGATCTCGCATTCGCTGCGAGTCCCGAAATCGAGATAGACGAGCTTTTCCGTTTTGGAATTGTTATGGACGACGTGGGAGCCGCCCTCGCCGGTCGGGAAGCAAATGGCATCACCCGCCTTGACCGGAATCTCACCCTTGACGGTGCGGACGCTCCCCGTCCCGCTGATGATGTAGAAAATTTCCTCCCACGTTTCGTGATAATGATACCCGTAAGCGGTATTGCCGGGTTCGAGCTCGACGAAAGCGGCGGCACATTTTTGTATCACGGCCGGATCGGTGATATCTTTAACGGAAAACACGGCCCCTTCGCCGTAATTCGTCGTTTCGGCTTTCAGGGCGGCGAGATTCTTGACTTGAAATTCTTTCATGGCTGTTCCTTTCTTGTACGGGATCGTTGAAAAAAAAACAGGGAGCGGCTTGCGTCCCACGTCATGCGGTTTAGAATACCCCATTGATATTAAATGTGAATGCAGGCACAAAAACGTGCCTCAGGAACCTTTTGGTAACTATTGCGGAATTTCAGTGAATTTCTCGAAAAACAAGACGAAAAAATGTTGAAAAAAGAGGAATTGGACGTCTGTCCGACGGCCGTAACGGTCCAGTTGATCGGCAACAAATGGAAATTGCTGATCATGCGAAACCTGCTTTCCGGAACCCAGCGCTTCGGTGAACTACGCAAAGGTATCACCGGGATCAGCCAAAAGGTGCTGACGGAAAATCTTCGTTCGATGGAGGCCGACGGCCTTGTCATTCGTACGGTTTTCGCCGAGGTTCCGCCGCGTGTGGAGTACCGATTGAGCGAACTTGCCGAGTCGATGCACCCGATTTTCAAGGCGATGGAGGTTTGGGGAACTCGTTATGAGGAACTCAAAACCAAATCGAAATCGCGGAAAAAATGAAGTTCGGCAAAGACGCGGAGTTTGAAAGCAGGAGAGGCGACACAAACAAAAGGGATGATTTTTATGGGGAAATTTTGGTCGAGAACCTCCGCGTCTTTGTGTCTCCGCGCGAAAAAAATGGACTTTGCAGTTCTCTTGGTCTTCACTCGAACCGACTTGTTTTTTAGCCGGGGAAACG
Organism: Thermoguttaceae bacterium; assembly: GCA_031556015.1. Lineage (GTDB taxonomy): Bacteria > Planctomycetota > Planctomycetia > Pirellulales > Thermoguttaceae > JAVBSX01. The sequence continues at coordinate 780 of JAVBTU010000282.1, read as the reverse complement.
CTATAACGAATCTCCTTGGGCCCCTCTTTTTTCACTTCGATCAGGAGAAAATTCATGTTAGCGACACGACGCGATTTTTTAAGGACGACCGCTTTGACCATTGGTGCAACCGGTTTGGCAGCCCCTGCCGTTCACGGCGCGGAGAAGAATAAAACGTACAAAACCGCCCTGGTCGGGTCCGGCTGGTGGGGAATGAACATCCTCGGCGCGGCGCTCGATTCCAAGACGATCCAACCGGTCGCGCTGGTCGACGTCGACAAACGGTACCTCGAGCCCGCCGTGAAGAAAGTCGAATCGCAGACGAACCTGTCGGTCAAACCGTTCGACGATTACCGCGAAATGCTCGATAAGGTCAAACCGGAGATCGTAATCTGCGCAACGCCGGACCATTGGCATCCGCTCATCACGATCGACGCTTTGAAAAGCGGCGCACACGTGTACGTCGAAAAACCGATCTGCCACACGATGCAGGAAGGCAAAGCGATGGTCAAAGCCGCGCGGGAAACCGGTAAGATGGTCCAGGTCGGTACACACCGCCGCGCTTCACCGCACTGCATTTCCGCGATGGAGTTCCTCAAAAGCGGCAAGCTCGGCAAGGTCGGCATGATTCGGGCGTTCGTGCATTACCAGGGCGGACCGGGCTCGAAAACGCCCGACGCGCCGGTTCCCGAAGGGCTTGATTGGGACATGTACTGCGGCCCGGCGGAACTGGTTCCGTTCAACCCGCGGATGCATCCGAGAGGATTCCGTGCGTTTTCCAATTTCGCCAATGGCCAACTC
>JAVBTU010000135.1:0-10683 GCA_031556015.1 Thermoguttaceae bacterium | reverse complement strand
GGTCTGGGCCGACAACGATCGCGCGAGAACCGTTCGTCCCATCTCCGAACTCTTTTGTCCGATCTCATGCAACGTTTGGACCGATTCCAACGCGAGAAACAGGCTTCGGGTCGGGTTTTTATCGAGCGTAATGGCCGATTCTCGCAACAGCGTTTCGCCGACTAATTTTTTCGACTGCGCCCGAATCTGCCCCTGTTCCCGAAGCGTCTGCTGATACCGCTGCTCCAAGGCTTGGACTTTCTTTTCCGACTCCGCCAGCTTCGACTGGAGTTGATTTTGTTGCGAGGGAATACTTTCAGCCGGTTTCGCGGGTTCCCGGGGAGTATTCGTTCCGGAGCCGGTCGTGGAATTTTTCGTTTCCGTTTTCGCGACAGCGACATTCGCCCGGGAATTCGGAAGATCGGCAACCTCGAACAGCGGAAGATCGCCGACGCCGGTTTCGCCGGTTGTCGCGGGCTTGGCCGGTTCTTTTTTCGCGGGCTCGACTTTTGGCGAAGCCGGTTTCGGCGCGGGGGCTGGTTTTTCTTCCAGGGGAGTCTTGGCCGGAGCCGGAGCGGCAACCGGGATTTCTGCGGGCGTAATCGGTTCGTTCGAGGGTTTTTTCTCGATGTTTTCCGGCAACGGAGCTTCGGAGCGTGCAACGGGTTGTGAGTTGCCGTCGAAAAACGAAGTCGCTCCGCCGATCAACCCGATCAGCGCCGCAACGATGAGGATCGACTGCGCGATCGTAATCAGAGCCGACGCCAATCGACCGTCCCTCTCCGCGCCTTCGGCAGACCAATCGGAGGAAGTTTCGGCGGAACCATATCCGTCGGATTCGTATGATTTCGGAGTACTCCAGTATTCTTTCGAGGAAACGACCTCGGTTTCCGGCGTTTCGTAAACGAACGGATCCGGGGTCGGGACCGGATTCGGAACAGGGACCGGAGTCGAAGCGATGGGATCCCGGTGATTTTCCTCTTGCAGTTCGAGGACACGTTCGCGGAGCTGCGCGATTCGAACCGAGGCTTCACTGATCGGCAGCGGCGTCGCGAGGAGCGATTCTTCAAGATTTTTTTCCGGTTTCGGCGGAGGTTCCGGAAGGCGATGCTCGAAACGCACCCCACAGGAGGGGCAAACGAGAACCAAATGGGCGGGTTGATTCACCCGTTCGAAATGGAATTGACACAGTCCGCAAACGACGGGAACGGTTTCCCGTGTCGTTTGTTCCTTTTTCTTCCCGTTTTTCCAATCGAGAACCCGAGCGGCCGGCTGAATACCGACCCGTTCCCGAACAGAGAGTCCCTGCGGCTTTTGCGTTTGCATCACTGTAAATTCCTTCCCTGGTCTTTACATTCTTCGTGGGGAGTCGAGTAGGAAAATCGGGTTTTCTTGCCGGTTTCCAATATCATCGACCATTGACCATCGTGAAATATCTTCACGGAGAAAGCGATCGCCGGGAGCGAAGCGCTGTTCCAAGCGGCTTCGCCTGTGCGGCGGACACCTTATTCCGTCGGCGGTCCTAGCCCACCCTTTCCTTGTCAAAATCGACGATGCAACCGGAAAGGATTGCAGAAATCCTCTTTGCCGTCGCGACCGAGAAAAAAACGACGATCCGGGCATTCGTCAATCTTTCCCTATTTTCTCTGGTTTGTTGTCGTTCGGTGAATGCCGAACACCCGCTCATTCGAAATCAAGCGACGGGTATTCGCCGAGCAGATGAACGCTCTTGACGCCGTCGGGATTTCCTTCCGGTGGGGAGAGCCGTAGGTTCAACGAATCGCGGCAAAGTCGGAACTCGTCGGACTCGATTCGCGTTTCCATTTCCAGGTAAAACATCTGCGGATCGTTGTCGGTTTCGTACGCCGAGAGCGCCGGCCGCGAATGAATCTTGACCAGATTGATCCCGAAAAACGCGATCTGGCCGAGAATTCCGGCGAGCAGTCCCGCGCGATCCACGTTCGGCATCACGGCAATCATCGTCCGCAGTCGTCGCGAATTCGGAAACGCAATGGTACGCTGCCCGGCGAAAAGAAACTCCGTGTAATTCCCGCGACCGTATTGCCGGTTCCCGACGTCGTCCCGCAGGATCGGGACACCGTGTTTTTCAAACGCTTCCCGACGTCCGACGGCCAGTCCGCGCCGGTTTCGGGCGAGTTGCTCGACGGCGTCCGCGGTACTCGCGGTTTCGTGGTATCGCACGTCCGGATAGTCCCGCCGCAGGTACTCCGAACACTGCGCGAGCGCCTTCGGGTGAGAGTAGATGGCGTCAACGGGTTCATATCCGCCCAGGGCAAATCGGATCGCGACCCGTCCGGCGGCGAAGATCGTGAGCCGGTTCTCCATGATCAGGTCGACCGTTTCCTGAATCAATCCCTCGTAGAGATTATAGTACGGAACGACGGCGTAATCGTTTTCGCCCGCCGCGAGAATCGCCTGCTCCAGCGTTTTCGCCGGATGGAGCGTCAGATCGAGTCCGCTCGTCGAAGCGAACGATTTCGCGGCCTGTTCGGCAAACGTCTCTTCCGGACCGAGATAATGAATACGGGACATGAATGTTTATCGGAATAGAATAAAACAAGAATCAGAGCCGCGCACGAGGCAAGCGGTAATACGGCTCACCTCGTAAAAACTCTTCCCCCCCCGAACAACGACCGCACCAAAATTTGAAACTTCTTCCATTTCGTAATCACGGGCCGTTGCCGCCAAACCTTGTACCCGATCGCGTCGATGGCGTCAAGGACCGCCAGGCCGCCGCCGAGAAAAAGCGAGATGTCCGTTCGCAGCAGCTTCGGGACCTGACCGATCAAGGGGCGCCCGGACAGGAACATTTCCCGGGTCCGGTCGCACAGATCGCGAAGCAGGTTTTCAAAGGGGGGCGTTTGACGCGGTTCGGTTTCCGGGTCGTAAGCGTACTTGCGACAATATTCGAGTGGAACGTAAAAACGGCCTTTGTCCCAATCCCGGGCGACGTCCTGCCAAAAATTCGCGAGCTGTAGCGCGGAGCAAATCGCGTCGGAATTCCGCAACATCTCCTCAGAAGGTGAACCCGTTTGAACCGCGGACGCCCCGAGCTGGAGCAAAATCCGCCCGACCGGATCGGCCGAGCAGCGGCAGTAATCGAGAAGTTCGTCGAACGTTTCGTACCGGCTTTGAACCTGGTCCCGGCGAAACGCTTCCAGGAGATCGTCGAACGGTTTTTTCGCCAACGCGAACCGATCGACGACATCTTTCAATGCGGGAAAGATCGGGGAATCGTTCGCCTGAAATTCGCCGCGAAAACAACGGTCAAGCTGCCGCTGCCAATCGGTGAGTGCTTGCATCGCCCGCTCCGGCGAACCGCTTTCGTCCGCCAGATCGTCGCTCAACCGGCAATACGCGTACACGACGTGAAACGGCTTGCGAAGCACTTGGGGCAGCAAAAAGCTCGCGACCGTGAAATTCTCGTAATGGGTCGTCGCAAGGTTCCGACAAAAAGCGTATGATTTCTCCAATGAAAGCATCCCGACATTATGCCGCATCCCTCCATCATTTGCACCCCCACCCCCCTCTTTGGCCAAGGTATCCTGTCGGAAAAACGGACGTTTTCAAGCCTTTGAGCTTTCGGAAGCCGCCATTCGACGGCGGTTTTCAACACCGCCGCCGGCGGTTCGCATTCGTACTCGTTTGAGGCATTCGAACGGGGATACCTGCGGCATCAATTACTTTTTTGATTTCAGGGATTGTAAATTCCCCCGTATGAATCATCCCCGCGACAATGGCGGCGTCGACACCCGTCTCGCGAAAAACCTCGACAAAATCATACGGTTTTCCCGCTCCGCCGGAAGCGACCACGGGAACGGAGACCGTTTGAGCGATGGATTTCGTGATTTCAAATTCAAATCCCGATTGAGTACCGTCGCGGTCCACTGAATTGACGACAATTTCCCCGATCCCAAGCTCGACGGCACGAACGGCCCATTGCAACGCATCCTGGCCGGTATCCTTCCGAAATCCGTGCGTCGTGACTTCATATCCGCTCGGAAATCGTTTGACGTCCGAACGGGCCACGGGATCCATGCCCAGAACAATACACTGTCGCCCCAACGCCTTGACGCCTTGGACGATGATACCGGGATCGGCGACCGCGAGCGAATTGACGGAAACCTTCTCCGCGCCGGCATCGATGACCGTGCGAATGTCCTTCAACGAAGAGATGCCGCCGCCGACCGTCAAAGGAATATGAATTCGCGCCGCGACGCGTTTCACCATTTCAATATCGATCGGACGACGCTCCGCCGAAGCCGTGATGTCGTAAATCACCAGTTCGTCGGCGCCGTCCTCGTAGTACTTCACCGCAAGTTCGACCGGGTCGCCGAGATCGATGTTATTTTGAAATTTGACGCCTTTAGTGACACGACCTTTGATAACATCAAGACAAGGAATGATTCGTCGTTTCAACATTTTAAGGATTCCACTTCATAAAGTTTTCTATGAGTCGAAGACCGACGGCCCCGGATTTTTCGGGATGAAATTGAGTCGCAATCAAATTATCCCGCCCCAACGCGGAGGCAAAACGAACTCCCGCATATTCCGTCGTACCGACCCAATCCCCGACCTCCGTCGGCATCGGATAATAACTGTGAACAAAATAAAAATCCTCTTCCTCGGCGAGATTTTCAAACATCGGGTGAGGACGTACAATGTCTAAATTGTTCCAGCCGATATGCGGAACTTTTATCGAAGTTTCGTCCGGAAGAAACTTGTGAACACGTCCAGGAATCCATCCGAGCATTTCCGTTCCTTCGTCTTCCTCGGAATGATCCAGAAGAATTTGTGTCCCCAGGCATATTCCTAAAAACGGGATTCCCGCCCGTACAACCTCCCGTATCACTTCGTCGAGACCGGAGGAACAAAGAAAATCCATCGCCGAACGCGCGGCCCCGACGCCGGGGAAAATGACCCGCTCGGCTTGACGAATAACGTCGGGGTCGGATGTGATGACGGAATTTTCGCCGACCGCTTCAAGGGCGAATCGAAGACTAGTCAAATTTCCGCCGTTATAATCGATGAGCGTAACCATTGATTGTCCATTGCCATTTTGCGAAACCGGCGATTTGAGAAAAAGAAAATTGGAGAGACTCTTTCAAGCATTCTTCCATTAGTATAGACGAATATACCGCCGATGCAATATAAGACAGCCTTATTTTCTTTTGGCGCGCATTTTGCCCATTGGTCAATATCGCAGGGATGTTATAAAAACGCTGCCTCTCGTTTTCCCGATCGCCCCTTGAATAATGTTCGCCGCAAAACGCTTGCCGCAACCGCCTCGGGGCCATGCTTCTTCGGGGAATGTTTGCCGTTTTCCGTCGATTGAATTCGGAATTTCTTATTGAAAGATCCTCTCCATTCCTTCTTCCGTGGTGATTTTGGGTGCGAAATCAAAATCTTTTCTTGCGGCGGAGATGTTGAAGTAGTGGGATTGCGCAAGTTGTGCGGCAAGGAAACGCGTCATGGGCGGCTCGTCGGTGTAGTCGAAAAGTTTGTACCACGCTTCACACAGCGCTCCGAAAATCCATGCCCGGGGAAAAGAAACCCGTTTGCGAATCGGTTTCAGGCCCGCCAGTTCGAGGATTTCGTTGAGCCATTTCCAACAGTTGACCGGCTCCCCCTGCGAGATGAAATACGCTTTTCCGGCGTTGCGACCATGTTGGGCGAGTGCGCCGGCGGCTTGAATGTGGGCGGCGGCGGCGTTGCCGACGTAAATATGGTCGATCAAATTCTCGCCGTTTCCGATCTGGACCAGTTGCCCCAATTTGGCTCGCTCCAGAAGTCTTGGAATCAGATGCTGATCCCCGGGGCCCCAAATCAAATGCGGTCTGAGCGCGCAGGTCAAAAGCTTGGGATCGCCGCCGCCGTTGGCCCGAAGAACGGCCTGTTCCGCCAGCGCCTTGCTGTGCGGATAATGGGCGAGCCAACGCGTCGGATACGGAGCTGATTCGTCGATGTTTTCCTGGGACCGACCGTCGAACACGCAGCTCGGACTGCTGGTGTAAACCAAATACTTCACCCCATGCTCAAGGCAGCCGTTGACCAAATAAATCGTGCCGAGCGTATTCGTCTCGTAAAACGGTTTCCATTGGCATTGGATTCCCGGCAGCGCCGCGGTGTGGAAAACGGTCTCGATTTCACGACATGCGCCCTTAACCGCGGCTTCGTCGCGGAGGTCGCCCCGGACCACTTCGACGCCGAGTTTTTCCAAGTCCGGATACGGTTTACGACCGAAACTTCGAACCCGGTCCCCGCGCGCGAGCAACCGTTCAACGATCGCCCGCCCCAAAAAACCACCACCGCCGGTTACGAGAACGTTCATGCGTGAATTACGAATTACGAATTACTAATTACTAATTACCGGTTATATGTATACTGTAAACGGTGAGAAATTCCCCGTTTCGGCAAAAGCGATGTCATTCTGAGGTACTCCGAAGAATCTGGTTTCAAGCCGCGTCTGTGATGCAGTGCGTGTTGGCCGGATACACCAGATTCTTCACTACGTGAGTACACTTCGTTCAGAATGACAACGATTTGCTCAGCTTGAAAAAGGGCATTTTCAAACCGTTTGTAGTATAGCATCTCATATCCTAAATTAGTAATTAGTAATTAGTAATTCGTAATTAAAAAACTACTTGCCCGGATGGATATCCGCGATGGAGCGGCCGAGTTTGCGGGACGAACCGGCTCCGGATCCGCCGGAATTGGCGAGGCGTCTGCGGGCGGGGGCTTCCAGGAGGGCAGAATCTTCCGTTTGGAGAAAATGTAGAATTTTGCTCCGCGAAGCTTCTTCGTCCTGCGGCATTCCCATCTGCTCCACCGCTTCGGAAACGCCGAGAAGAACCGAACGCTTGACTCCGTCCCGAATCCAATCGAAAAAATTAAAATTCATGTATTTGACTCCTTTCGGTCTGGTTTCATCCTTGAAAGATCCGGCGGTGAAACCCACCATCGGATCAACGGGAGGAAGAATACCGATTTACGAGCGGGTCGTCAAGAGTAATCTTGGGAGTCAAACCAACGCACGGGACAACGAAAAGAGATAATTCTCCAGGTCCGCTGTTTCCCGATAGTCCGGGATGATCAGGTCGGCGCCGGCTTTGACGAGGCGGTCGCGTTTCCAGAGGTCGACCCCTGCACGGTTAGCTTCGTCCGTTGCGACGCCGACGGCGTAGCCGCCGACCGCTTTGACGTTTTCGATTTCAACGTATCCGTCTCCGAATCCGATCAATTCCGCCCCAACGAGCCGGTTGTCCGCGATGATTTTTTGAATCACCATCGCTTTGGAGAATTTTTTGTAATCGTCTTGCGCCCCATAGATTCCGCCGTTGAAATAATCGGTCAATTTCAAAAGCGCCGCCTCCTGTTTGACGTATTTTTCATCCGTTCCGCTGGCCAGGTAAACGGTCAGGTTCCGCCGACGGAGCATCTCCAGAAGTTCGTACGAGCCGGGAACGATGTGTTCCTTCGGATCGCCGCCGTTTTCCAGCGCCGTGATCCGGTCCGCGATCCGCAACTCCAAACGACGGTGGTATTCGTGCTTATACTGGATCGGTTCCTCGGGCGTACCGCCCCGCTTTCGCACCTCTTCGGCCAAGCGGATACACTGGTAAATCGTCTGCTTTCCGGTCAGGTAATCGACGAAGTCGCGGACATCTTTCTCCAGCTCACGCGGATCGGCGTCTTTGCCGAGCGGCGTTGCGCGAAGCGTGTCGACAAAGTACGGAATCATCACATGTTGCCACCCCTCGCGGATCAAGCTGACCGTCCCGTCGAAATCGAGAATCGCACAACGAAAAGAAGCGGGTTTGGAGGGGGTGATAATTTCCATGATGAGTCGTCAGAAATGAGGAAAACGGAGCGGGAAGCGTAAGCGAGCGAAATAACGGAGCGGAAAGCGTAAGCGAGCGAAATGGGCCCGTTTTTTTCCGGTGTCTTGATACTGTGGGGGGAGTTTCCTATAATTTCTGAAGAATGTAAAAAATAGCGGCGCCGTACGCGACCGACTCTCGCCCAACACACCCAGATTCCTCAATATACCATGCCTTGGTTTTACGAAGAAGGAACTCTCACGAAAGAGAACGTTTTAACGCTCGTTCGCAATGCAGCCAGGGAAGCCCGCGACCGTATCAACGGAAGGCCGAAAAAAGTCCTGATTCTTCCCCCCGACATTACCCGGGCTCACAGCGGAGCGGGGTGGATCGCGGAAGAATTCTACAAGATTTTCGCGGAAACTTCCGACGTGCATCTCATTCCGACGCTCGGACAGCACGTACCCCACACCTCGGAGCAAAACGAGTGGATGTTCGGCTCGGTCCCGGGAGCGAATATTCACGTTCACAATTGGCGCAACGGCTCCAAACGGATCGGCGAAGTTTCCGCCGATTTCGTCAAGGAAATCTCCAAAGGAAAGGCCGACTGGGAGATTCCCGTTTCGCTTAACAAAATGCTCCTGGACACGAAATGGGATCTGATCATCAACGTCGGACATATCGTTCCGCATGAAGTACTCGGTTTCGCGAACCATAACAAAAACTACTTCATCGGCCTCGGCGGCAAGGAGATGATCTGCGCGTCCCACATGATGGCGGCGTGCTGCGGAATCGAGAACAATCTCGGGCAGCTCATCACGCCGCTTCGCGCCTGTTACAACGAAGCGGAAGACCAGTATCTTTCCGAACTTCCGGACTTTTATTTCCAGGTCGTCATGGCGTACGACAAAGCGGGCAAGCTCGGACATACCGGCGTTTACGTCGGCGACGATCTGGAGACGTACCTCATGGGCGCCCGGGCGTCGCGGGAGCAAAACATCACGATCGTGCCGCCGCTGAAAAAAGTCGTCGCGGTCATGCAGGGGGACGAATTCCACAGCACCTGGGTCGCCAATAAAGCCGTTTACCGAACCCGCAAAGCGATGGCCGACGGCGGTGAACTGCTCATCATCGCGCCCGGTTTGAAGCGGTTCGGCGAACAGGAAGACGTCGATCAACTGATCCGCAAGTACGGTTATTGCGGTACGGAAAAAGTGATGAAACTCTGGAAAACCGAGCCGATTCTCCAGGATCTGACGCACGGAACCGCTCACCTGATCCACGGTTCATCCGAAGGGCGCTTCAAAATCACCTACGCGCCGGGACATTTGACGAAAAAGGAGATCGAATCGGTCGGGTTCGGGTACGCCGATCTGGCGGAAACTTTGAAACGATATGATCCCGCGAAAATGAAAAACGGAATGAACACCATGCCGGACGGCGAAGAGGTCTACTACATCAGCACCCCTTCGGCGGGACTCTGGACGACTCAGGAGAAATTGTAGAAGCTGAAGCCTGAAGCCCGCAAATGATTCTTACGATAGAAACCACCTGCGACGAAACGGCGGCGGCCGTGATCGGCGAGAATCTGGAAGTGCTCGGCTCGGTCGTCGCTTCCCAGGACGATTTGCACGAACGTTTCGGCGGTGTCGTTCCGGAAATCGCGTCCCGGGCGCATTTGGAGCGGATCGTTCCGATCGTCGACGAAGCGGTCCGGCGGGCCGGGATCACGCTGGACGACTTGGACGCGATCGCCGTTGCGAATACGCCGGGTCTGGCCGGTTCGCTGCTCGTCGGATTGACCGCCGCGAAAGCGCTTTGCGTCGCTTTGGACAAGCCGCTTTTGGCGATCAACCATTTGCAGGCGCACGTCTACGCGTGCAAAGTCGCCTTTCAAACGGAGATTTTCCCGTGCGTCGGCCTGATCGTCAGCGGCGGGCACAGCAGTTTGTACCGCTGCGAAGGAGCGACCGATTTCACGCTGCTCGGCTCGACGATCGACGACGCCGCCGGAGAAGCGTTCGACAAAGTCGCCGCGATGCTCGGACTGCCGTATCCCGGCGGTCCGCATCTGGATCGGATCGCGAAACAGGGGAATCCGAAAGCGTACTCGTTTCCGAGGACGTTTCTGGACGATCCGGATCGACTGCAATTCAGCTTCAGCGGTCTGAAAACGGCGATCCGGTACAAGTTGGTCGGGCCGGGCAAAGCCGATTTTTCGCAGGTGAACCTGTCCGAACAGGAATTAGCCGACCTTGCCGCTTCGTTCCAGGAGGCGGTCGTCGACACATTGGTCGGCAAAGCGATGCACGCCGTCCGAAAGACCGGCTACGAAACGCTCTGCGTCGGCGGCGGGGTCGCGGCGAATTCGCGGTTCCGTGAAAAAATGGACGCCGCCGCGAAAAAGCAAGGCATCCGTCTCTTTATCGCCCCGAAAAATCTCTGCACCGACAACGCCGTGATGGGCGCCGTCGCGATGGAGCGTTTCCAACAAGGGCTTTTCGAACCGCTGGATCTGGACGTTTTTCCGGGCCTTCTTCGTTAGCGGCGTGGGCTTGCCCCGCGTTTGTGGGGGAAAAGATTTTTTCCAAGAGCGGCTTGATTTTTGGCGCCGCCGCCCTATTCTGGTGTGTTACGTTGGAAGTGGTTTCAAGGGGCACAATAATGTTCCCGTTGGATACGCTTCGCTTTTCACAAAAAAATCCTTACACTTCAAAGGAGATTTCCATGTCTGCTGTTGTCGATAGAGATAAATGCACCGGTTGCGGTGAATGTGTCGCTTCCTGCCCGCTCGAAGCGATTGCCATGAAAGATGATAAAGCGCAAATCGATCCGGATACCTGCGGCGATTGCGGCGCTTGCG
>JAVBTU010000015.1:0-3468 GCA_031556015.1 Thermoguttaceae bacterium | reverse complement strand
ATCGCCGACCCCTCCGTCCGAAGCGGCGGCATTGATTGCCCGCTAGCGTTTCGGGCTTTCTTTTCAGGCATTTCGACCTTCTAACGCATTATCGGCCAAACGCCGCCGCTTCTGAATACGTCACGCGTGGAATGGATACGTCGTTTTCGGGCACGGACGTGCATGGAAGGGAGATATAAAACGAAAACACGCCTTTCGGCCCGCTTTTGGAGGGCTTCCCCGGCTTTCGGCTTGCCCTTGTCGCCGCACCGTTTCGCTTGTGTCGCGTTTGTTTTTCAAGGTCGGGACAAAGGCGGCTCGGCGCCCGTGCCCTTCCGTGCACGAACGTGGGCGGCTTACCTTTTCGTTAACGTCGCTTTGCCCAAACTCCCTTTATGTACCCATGAGTCGTTGACGGCGAATCGGCATAAGTCTTCATCGTCTAACTCGAATTTATGGCGAATGACGAGCCTGATTCACTACATGCAAAAAATAAATTGGATCGCTTTGTCACGTTTTCACGTTTCCTGACACTTTGTTGCGGAACCCCATGCCGGGGACTACAATAAACCTTTGGGAGAAAATCCGTGGAAGCGACCGTAACACACGATGACATAGGACGTTGGATCAATCAGAGCCGCCAAGGTGACCGGGATGCCTTCGCCCAATTGGTGCGACAGTTTCAGGGAATGGTCAGCGGCGTCGCCCTGAGCCGGACCGGCGACGTACACCAAAGCGAGGATTTGGCTCAGGAAACCTTTTTGCTTGCGTGGCAGAAACTCGCCGAACTGGACGATCCACAAAAATTCCCCGGATGGCTCTGCTCCATCGCTCGGAATCTGGCTCGCAATACCATCCGTAAGAAATCGGAACGAACCGGCACGCCACTCGACGTCACGTCGAGAAATACCGATCCGGTCGCTCCCCTGATCACAGCGGAGCAAAACGCGCTGGTCGGGGCGGCACTTGAAAAAATCCCGGAAGATTACCGAGAACCGCTCATCCTGTTTTATCGGGGCGAACAGTCGACCAAACAGATTGCCGACGCCTTGGAGATCACGGAAGAAAATGCCCGTCAACGGCTCAGCCGGGCTCGAAAATATCTGCGTCGTGAAATCGAACAGATGATAAGTAACGCACTGAGCGACACAGCTCCCGGCGAGGCGTTCACGTTCAGCGTCATCGCGGCTATTACGGGAACCGTCGTTTCGTTGAACACCGGAACAACCTTGGCCGGGACGGGCGTCCTCGCCGGAAGCACGGCGGCAACCACCGCAACGACCGGTTCGAGTGGCGTCGCCGTGTCGATGTTCGCTCTCCCCGCCGCAACCGTCGTCGGAAGCCAGGCGATTTCCGGAGGAATGCTTTGGGCCGCTGTCCGCAACACGCCAACGCTCCGAACCCGCCGGTTTTTTGTCGACCAAATGATCTCGGACGCTCAATATCTCGGTTGGTTCCTCTTCGGAATCATCCTCTTTTTCCCGCTCGCCCAAGAATTCCTTTCTTTCTTGAAAGGGCCGCTCGCTCCCGCCACAATACAAATCGCGTTAATGATCCTTGCAATGCCCCTCTTGATGTTCTGGTCGTACCGTCGCAGTGAGCGACTCCGACAAGTTCTCGACCACGAACTCGGTCTGCCGAGTCCGACGCCGCGATTTCGGACGTTCCCGGAAATCGAACGGCAATTTCATCGGACGCTGGCAACGAACATCCTGCTTCTCGAAACGGTACCGCTGCTCCTCTTTTTTCCGTACTGGTATTCGGGCATGCTCGGCAACGTTTTTCTTTTCCTGCCGATGCAGTTGATTATCGTGGGAAGCGGCGTGGCAATGCTGTACTATTATTACCGTCTCGGCCGAACGTTCCTCGACATGTGCCGCTCGCCGGAAAGTTTTCGCAACTCGCCGCCGCTGGTCGCCGACCCGTTCGCAACCGTCCGGCAGATGTGGGGACCGTTTCCTCGGTTTGCCGATGCGTCGAGCAAAATGTCATGGCTCAATTACGCACCGCTGATTCTTATGATACCGGCGGCAATTTTCTTTTTCCCACTGCTCGATTGGAGCAAGCATCCGATCTCGCTCTCTTTTTGCACGGCCTTGCTACTCGGCGGCGGTATTCTCACGCTCCGGCTGCTTCGGCATGCGAAAAACCGGTCGAACGGATTACTCGTCGCAATGGGGGGAGAGCTGTTTTTCATTGCCGTGGTCCTGCTCTTCGAAACCGTCCAGTGCGGCGAATTTTCCCTTGTCCGATTTGTTCAGGAAGCCCAGGGAAGACAACTCTCGCATTTCATGTCGCTCACGATGATCGTTCTGACGCTTGCCATTCTGCTGAATCATTTCATTCTTTGGTTCATGGTGCGCCGCTGCGAGAAACAGGAAAAAATCGTCGGTTACGACGATGCGGTTCGAGAAGCAATCGCTCAATTCGATCCGGCCAAGTCGATCCCCGACGAACCGGTTTCATCGCCGCTACGTTTTCCGAAACGGTTAATCGCGGGGCTCGTCCTCTACGGTTGTCTCGTGGTTTTGATTATTCAGCTTGGTTTTCTGTTTCCGAGTGCGGCAGGATATTGCGAACAAGGAGAAGCGTTGCAATACGATCATCCTCGCCAGGCAATCGAGAAGTTCGACACTGCGATTTCGTGGAACCCCCGATATGCGAAGGCGTTTTATCTTCGGGGCAGAACGTGGGGAGGTCTCGGTTTCGATTTGCGAATGAAAGACAAGCCGGAAGCGGACGCATATTTCGCCAAGGCACTGGCCGACTGCGGCGAAGCAATTCGGTTGGCCCCCCGAAGTCAGGAAGCGTGGGAGACTCGCGGCTATGTTCATTGGTATCGCAAGGATTGGGCTGCGGCGGTTTCCGATTATACGGAAGCTCTCCGCTTCAAGCCCGACGTACCGCAACCGTGGTTCCACGACAGCGCCCGGATAAGAATCCTGACCGAACGGGCCAAATGTGAGGAAGAGCTAAACGACTTCCCGACGGCGGAAGCCGATCTCACCGAGGTGATTCAGATTTGTCGTGATTCGATCTACCACGAATTGACGGAGTATCGCATTTCGCTTCGCGGCGACTTTTACGCCCGGATCGGCGTCCCCGCCAAAGCAGTCGCGGATTACGACGAAGCGATCTCGCTGTACGAAACGTTGGGCAAGCCGAAAGACTCGTCGTACAACGGGCTCAAGAAAAAACGGGACGAACAATGGGAAAAGCTCGGCGAGACGGACAAGGCGAAAACCGATTTTGAAAAATCGAAATAGACATTTATCGCGTAACCTCCGTGTTTTCACTCTTGTTTTCGGCTTGCCCTTGTCGCCGCGACGTTTCGCTTGCGTTGCGTTTGTTTTTCAAGGTCGGGAAAAGGGCGGCTCGGCGCCCGTGCCCTTCCGTGCACGAACGTGGACACTGCTCTTTGCTTCGATATTCATCGTCAGCAGGAACTCTCGACGGGCATTGCCGGATCGGATAAAATGTACGAAGTAT
>JAVBTU010000300.1:0-3686 GCA_031556015.1 Thermoguttaceae bacterium | reverse complement strand
CTGTTGTTCTCGTTTTCCTTACGCAAACTCGGGTCGTCGCTCTTCAAGTTGCGCTTGGAGGCGTTCGACGATGCTGCTGTGCATCTGGCTGACGCGGGATTCGCTTAGGTCGAGCGTCATTCCGACTTCTTTCATCGTCATTTCCTCGTAATAATAGAGGATAATGATCAACCTTTCGTTTCGGTTGAGACCTTTGGTGACCAGTCGCATCAGGTCGGCTTTTTGGATCCGGCTGGTCGGGTCTTCCCCTTTCTGGTCTTCAACCAGATCGATTTCGCTGATGTCCTTCGAGCCGTCGGTTTCGAACCATTTTTTGTTCAAACTGACCAAATTGACAGCGTTCGCGTCGAACATCATCCGCTCCAGTTCCGTCGCGGTCAAACCCATGTGTTCGGCCAACTCGTCGTGAGTCGGTTGTCGTCCCAAACGGTCGGACAGACCTTTGCTGGCTTCCATGAGTTTCCTGGCCCGCGATCGCACCAACCGGGGGACCCAATCCATATTTCGCAGTTCGTCGAGCATCGCTCCACGAATACGTGGGACACAATAGGTTTCAAATTTTACGCCCCGACTCAGGTCGAATGCATCGATCGCGTCCATTAGTCCGAACACGCCGGCGGAAACGAGGTCGTCGAGTTCCACCTCATCGGGCAGACGCGACCAGACCCGTTCGCCGTGATAACGGACAAGCGGCATATAGCGTTCGATCAATAGATTTCGTAATTCCTGATTCGATCGGTCTTGAATAAAATCTTCCCACAGTACCGCCACTTCCTCGGCAGACAACTGTGACACAATCATGCAATCCTCCGTGATTGTTAAATCCTTGGGAAAAAGGTGTGAATACGTTTTCCTCAAACATGGGGGGGCTCGAGGTCTTCACGTCGGCGGTTTGTTAGCGCCGGGGTTTACCCCGGGCTGGAGTTGTGAAAACATGACAATTTTCAATAGCCATGCCTCACCATAACGCGGGGTAAACCCCGCCGCTAACAGCCAACGGACTCTGGACGTTCAGCGCAATCGCGCACCGAGCGTACTACCGGATCGTTTCATTCGGAAAGTCCGGCATTACTCCTATCGTCCGCAAAACTTGCCTCAATTAAAAATAATTTTTATTGAAGAAAGATACACCACTGATTCACTGGTGTATTTCGGTTCGCAGCGGGGCATGTCCCACGTGAGTTGGGTGGAAAAAAGAATTTGAATCCGGAACGAAACCGGTCTCGAAGTCCAGCCCGGGGCAAGCCCCGGCGCAAACGAAACGCAGAGTCTTATTGCTTTAGCCAGGCACGGATCACGCGCTGGATCGGCTGCGATTGGCGAACAAAGAACGTTTCCGAGTCCCTATCCGCGAAAATCGCTCCGCCGCCGGAGATGTTTTCCGCCCAAAAATCCGGCTCGACCGTGTTTTTGAGCATTGAAATCATGTCGTCCACCGTCTGTTCCGGTTCGGTACGGAGTTTTGCGCCATAATAATGCGATTCCAGAGTCCCATACTCCGGGAGCAACGACGCGTCCCAACTGAGGACTTCCACCGTTTCGCAATCGACGATCCGATAGGTCAACTCCAATTGATCGACCGAGTGAAGCAGTTGCCGCAAAACCTCCTGAAGCGTCCCTTTTTCGACATGGACGCTCATCTTGAGCTCGGAAAACGGGGCTTCGCCTTCGTTGAGGACCCGGTGATTGACCAAAATCCGCAGTCCGGTCGACTGCTCCAGAAGTTTGAAAACAGCAGTCGCCGAAGTCGGGGTTCCGTAATGGAGTGTCAAAGGTTTCTCCAACAATTCACCGCACACTTTTTCCGGAAACAATTTTCGACGAAGCGGCTCGGTCTCCGAGGGGGGGGGCGGGTCCGCGGGAGATTTTTTTTTCACGAACCGCATCATTTCAAGGAATCGGGCGATTTCCTTGTGGTTGATTTCCGTTTGACGAACCGTCAAAACCGTTCCTTCGGCGGAAAGAGAGCCGTTCCCCCCTCCATTCCCTCCTCTCGGGGATTCCCAACTGAACGGAGCGATCAATTGTGGAATCGATTCGACCAAGAGCGAAAGGGAACCGGTTCCGTCCATCGAAAAAAGCGACGCATTTTTATCCCCCGCAATTGCCGGAGCGTCCGTAGTGCGAACGAGATCGGAAAGATCGTACCTCGCTTCCCGAATCGCCGGGTCAGCCGCTTCAATCGGATAAATGAAAATCTGTTCGTGTTCGATCAGCAAGGTCAACCTGTTCCGTGATAAAACGGCGGTCAGAACTTCGCCGACCGTCGATTCGTCGAAATCGAGTCGAATCGGATAATCGAGGGAAATCTCGAACAATCTCATACCGGGAACGTCCCAAGTGACGGGGACTCCGGCGTAATCCGAGAGCATCGAAATCGCTTTGAAAAGCGTCGTTCGCTCCGATTTGAGCGAAGCCAACGGGAGCTTCAGCCGTGCGGGAACATCGATCACGACCCGATCCCGAATCGGTTCGGGGACAATCGCGGGAGCTTGATCCTGAGGAATCGGCAGGGGGAGAGGAGTGTCCGTCGCATCCGGCTCGACGATTTCGGATTCCGTGGACACGGTTTCCGCGACCGAATCGTCCGGTTCGACTTCCTCTCCAGGTTCGCTTTCGGCTTCATTTTCGCTTTCGTTTACCGCAATCGGTTGCGGATCGGGTAGTTCGATCGGTTCATTTTCGACCGGCGCGACCGGTTCGTTTTTCGAGACGACGGCTTGTTCCCCAGGCGGAGGTTCCGGTTTCGGTCGCTGTAAAACGGCGACGTAGACGACCCCGAGCAAAAGTGCGACGGAAACCAAAACGGAAACGAGAATCATCCGCGTACTTTTTTCCGCGGTGTGTTTCGGTCTTTTGCGGATCAGCGACTCCGGTTCGCTCGACGTTTCCGATGGCGCCACGTCCGGAGGTCGATCGAGAACGGGTGGGGCTTCGGCGACCGGCGCGACCGGAGGCGCCGGCGGGATCGCAGGGGCAAGCGTCGTCGCCGTCGTGGATGCGGTTTCCGGTGAGAGAGTTTCCGACGAAGATTCGGAAGGAGCAGGGGCCGCAACGAGTACCATGCCGCCGCACTTGGGACACGCGAGCAAATGTCCCAAAAGGGCGGGATTACGAACCATGAGCTTCGCCTCACAGGTCGTGCATCGGATCGAAAACGGAGTGAAGGAAACCATGCAAAATACGCCGATCCAGGATCGGCGGCTAAACACCGGGCGGCAGGGCCGCCTGCCAAAACGAGCTGCCGCTCGGAAAAATGTTCGCTTCCGATGGGCGCTTACTTCGTGAAATCAAATCACGATGCTCGATGCTGGAAACACAGCGGACAAATGTCATTTATCCGTCGTGTTTATGATCGCAGTTTTTTGAACGCTTCCAAACCGCGTTGGATCGTTTCGTCCGTTGCGGCGTAGGAGATGCGGAAATGCGTGTCTTTCCGACTGAACACGCCGCCGGGGATGATCAGCATCGAGTATTCCGTGATCGCCTTTTCGACGAATTCGGTCGCGGTTCCCCACGGCGCTTTAGGGAACATGTAAAACGCCCCTTCCGGCTTGACGATTTCGTAGTCGTCCTTGAGCCCTTCGTAAAGCATGTCCCGTTTTCGTCGGTACGCTTCGATTTGCGGCGTCATATCGACGTCCAACGCGGCAATCG
Source organism: Thermoguttaceae bacterium (assembly GCA_031556015.1). Taxonomy (GTDB): domain Bacteria; phylum Planctomycetota; class Planctomycetia; order Pirellulales; family Thermoguttaceae; genus JAVBSX01. The sequence goes on along the minus strand of JAVBTU010000300.1, from coordinate 29 downwards.
CGGCAAGCTGCCCGACGTGCGGGGAGCAA